>CAUJJL010000146.1 GCA_963205455.1 Verrucomicrobiota bacterium | reverse complement strand
ATAGCAATCCTGCCAAGCCCATCCGAACTGCACGGGCAACTCTGATGCCATCTCCCCATTTTTCGCTAGAAAATTTCACCGGCAGCAGAAAACGAGAAATTGCAAACAGTGGCCACAACAACCTTGCGCAACAGATTGAATTCTCAATGGCAGATGCTTTGGCGCAGAAACAAACAAAAGGGGCCGAAAAAACGCCCACGTTTAGGATCTGCTGCAAACCTGCTGATCTGAATCCGGAGCGATCTGTAGTAAGCCCGACTTGAGCTGGCAGTGAAGAGCGCCCGAGGATGCTGCTTGCTGATAAAACCCCTTGTTTGCGTGGGTTGAAGTTGAACACCCCATCGGCTATCCTGATTCACTGCAACCGAATCACGCGGCGCCCGCTGTCGCCGTTTTTCGATTGCGGACCCCTATCCATCATCGTCATGAAGCTCTGCCTCCTAATCTGCTACTGTCTTCTTGCCTGTTCGTTTTGCGATGCCGCCACGCGAAAGCCGAAGTGGCATCCCGGTCATTACGTCTACATCGCACACGATGCGCTGACTCCGGAGGTTCTCAAGTTGCCTCATTTTCGCGGCGTGCAGAAGATCTATACCTGGCGCGAATTTGAACCGAAGGAGGGACACTATGATTTCTCAACCTTGAGGAATGACCTGGCGCTGGCCCGGAAATATGGCCGACAGCTGGTGATGCAGTTTACACACAAGGCATTCGCCAGGGGCAGTCGCAGTATCCCCGACTACATCGCTGGACCCGAGTATGGTGGAGGGGTCTATGTCACCGTGAAGGGCGCGTTCAACCCGGTGCTCTGGAATGACAACGTCCAGGATCGCCTCGATGCCGTGATCAAGGCACTGGGGAAAGAGTTCGATCGCGATCCCAATCTTGAAGCGGTGAATCTGCCGGAGTCCGCCCCCAATGCTTATCTCGACAAGTCGCCACAGGTCGGCGTCCAGACCTACACCGAGGACATCTACCTGGAGTCGCTGAAGCATATCATGACGACATTGCGCCATGCATTTCCCAACACGGTGGTGATCCAATATACCAACTTCCCCCCAAAGCTCCTGGACAAGCTGACCGACTACGAAAAGGAGATCGGCGTGGGCATGGGTGGGCCTGATGTCTATCCCGGCGTTTCTCCTTCGCTCAAGGATCCCAAGAAGGGAGTCTACCGATTGTACGCAAAGTTGGGGGGCACCGTGCCGATGGGTGCCGCAGTCCAATCGACAAACTATCGCGAGGCCGACAAGAAGCGCTGGCATCTGAGCCGGGGTGACACGACTCTGGATGATAAACCGATTGTGATCACGGCGGAGGACGAGAAGCTCTTTCCGATCAGCGCGCACCTCACGCTCGCGCGAGACACGCTGAAACTCAATTACCTGTTCTGGGCAACCACCCCCCGCGATGGATTTGAGGCCGTGAAAGACTTTCTCGCCAGCCCAGCCGTTGCCGGCGATCCGGCCGGCGGTCTCCATGCCGAACTCCCTCCCAAGGCATTTCTGCGCTGAAACATTCGAAATCCGGTGCGCAGGCTCAGTGACGGCCTGTACGCAACTTTCCGGTCAATCGACGGCTCCAGGTTGGCTCAATGGCTGGAACCGAGCTCGTGCGTTCCATCGATGGAAATTCTTATACCCGCGGGCGTATTGCGCTTGCTGGAAATTCGACGAGAGTAGCACAATCCCACCGGTAACCTGCCTCGCATGAATGGTACCTTGCGCACACTGACCTTTGCCCTTGCGCTGCTACTGGCTGGATCCGCTACTACGCCTTCCCGGGCGGCTCCCATTCATCGGCCAAACGTTCTCCTGATCATCGCCGACGATCTCACCAAAACACTGCCGTGCTATGGCTATCCGATCGCCCGCACACCAAATGCCGACAGGCTGGCAGCGCGCGCGGTGCGATTTGACCGCGCCTACTGCCAATACCCCCTCTGCATGCCGTCTCGGGCTTCCTTTCTCAGTGGGCGGCGCCCGGAGAATACCGGAATACTCGGCAATGTCGGCAATACCCAGCGCACTCCACAACTACGCGATGCGGTCTTCCTTCCGCAGTTTTTTAGGGCAAATGGATATTTCACCACCCGCCTTGGGAAGGTATTCCACATCGGACGTGACGTGGCGGAATGCTGGGACATTTCGGAGGAAGGCACACCGAATTCTGAAATCATTTACACCCCTCTGGAAGACACCAGGCTGGGTCTCAAAGAATACGTCATCGCACACTTTGAACTTGCACGCGACGGCAGCAGGGAAAGTGCAAGCTATTCCGTGCTCGAGGGCGGTAAGGAAAAGCTGATCGACGTCCGCAATGGACAACGCGCAGCGGAACTCATTGCGGAGCACGCAGGCCGCGCGCAGCCCTTTTTTCTCGCCTGCGGATTTCGTCGCCCGCACCAACCTCACACCGTGCCGACGTCATCCTTTGTGCCCTATCCAGCCGACAGGATGCCGTTGCCGGCCAGCGGCGGCCCTGCGATTCCAGGCAGCAAACCGGTTTCGGCACGTGATTTCCAGGAGGCGCTGCGCGGCTACCTGGCCTCCGTCACTTTCATGGATGAACAGTTGGGGCACGTACTCGACTCACTCGATACGCATCGCCTCTGGGACAACACCATCGTAGTCTTCATGGGTGATCACGGGTACCTCCTCGGGTCTCGCGGTGGCTGGTGGGGCAAGGAGGTTCTTTATGATGAGGCTGCAAGCACGGTATTGCTCGTCGCAGCGCCGGGGATGGCCCGTGGAACCCACAGTCCACGGGTTGTTGAGTTCATTGACCTCTACCCCACTCTCGTGGATCTGTGCGGTCTGCCCCAGCCATCCGGAATCGACGGACGAAGTTTTGCCCCGTTGCTCGCTGAACCTGCTGCGCCGTGGGATCATGCCGCCTACACAACAGTCGCGACCCGAGGCCATCCCACCGGCCTTGCGGTGAGCACCGAACGTTTTCGATACCTGGAGAACGCCGACGGCAGCCAGGAGCTTTTCGATATCAAGGCAGATCCACGCGAGTGGGAGAATCTCTTAAGCGAGCCCAAGCATGCCGACACCCTTGCGCAAATGCAAAAACTCGCAGCGAAGTACAAACGGGAGTTCCGAAGCCAATGACAAGCGTCTCATCACCATCTCCCGACGGCTGTGCCTTCTTGTTCCGTATACTCTTCCTGCTGACGATCGCCGGAAGTTCATTCGCACAATCCGCTCCGCCTTCGGATTCGCATCGACCCAATGTGGTCCTCATCGTCGCCGATGATCACGGCACTGATGCGCTCGGTTGTTATGGAAACCCGGTAATCAAGACGCCCAATCTTGATGCTCTTGCGCGCGACGGCATCCGCTTCACCGAAGCATTCTGTACCACCGCGAGTTGCAGTCCCTCCCGTTCCGTCATCTTAAGCGGGCTGCAAGGTCATCACAACGGCATGTATGGCCTGCAACATCAGGTGCATCACTTTCAATCCTTCGACACGGTGAAGAGCCTGCCCGTTCTTCTGTCGGAGGCGGGTTACCGCACGGGCAGAGTGGGAAAGTTTCATCTGGCTCCAGAGGCGGTTTTCAAGTTCGAGACTGTCCTGTCGGGTGGCGCGGCAAACGATCCTGAATCCATAGGGCGAAGTCCGGTGGAAATGGCAGCGGCAGTCCGGGATTTCCTCGATGCAACCGACACCCGTCCTTTCTTTCTCTACTTCGCGACAGACGATCCGCATCGGGCTAACGCAGTTCTGCCCAACGGACGACCCACCTTTGCGACCTATCCAAACCCGAACCGCTTTGGAAATCGGGTGCAGGGCTACCCCGGAATCACCCCCGTGGTCTATTCGCCGGAAGAGGTCATTGTCCCTCCCTTCCTGCCGGACACTCCAGAGTGCAGGAGTGAACTCGCCGAATACTACCAGTCCGTCTCGCGGCTTGACCAGGGAGTCGGGCAATTGATCGAGAATCTTAAGGCCACGGGAAAATACGACAACACGCTCATCATCTATATTTCCGATAACGGACCGGCATTCCCAGGCGCAAAAACCACCCTCTACGATCCAGGCATTCGCCTGCCCTGCATCATTCGAAGCCCCCGGCAGCCCAAGCGCGGCATTGTGCAAGACACAATGATCTCATGGGTCGATCTGGCGCCGACGATCCTCGATTTCGTCAGGGCATCTCCACCCAAGGAGGGATTTGACGGCCGCTCCTTTCGCCCGGCTCTCGAAGGCGGTAAACTCAAGGGCTGGGACGAAGTCTATGCGTCGCACAATCTGCACGAAATCACCATGTACTATCCGATGCGCATGGTGCGGACGCGTCGCTACAAACTGATCTGGAATATCGCGAATGGCCTGACCTTTCCCTCAGCACTCGACCTAATCGAGTCACCCACATGGATCAGTGCCGAAAAGTCCGGCACCGGAAAATATGGACACCGCCTCATCACAGACTTTCTTCACCGCCCCCGCTTCGAACTCTACGATCTGCAGCATGATCCCGACGAAGTGAACAACCTGGCGGACGATCCAGCCAGCCACTCGATAAAGGACGATCTCATTGCCAGGATCAAGGCATTCGAATCCAGAACCCGGGATCCGTGGATCAGCAAGTGGAACTACGAATAGACCCGTCCCGCAACCAATAGCCTCCCCCATCAGCACCTGAGGCACTTCATGCGTGAATCGAAGGGTCGCAATTGTCCCCACCTCTCGCCGAAGCGGAGCATCGTTCTACCAGGATCCATGATGCTCCGGGATCCTTGAGATCAGGGGTAACGCCGCCACAAACAGCACCGCCATCACGGCGTAGACCCAGGCCTGCGCCATGCCCGGGATACTCACGCTGCTCAGGATCGCCGTCGTCGTGGACACCGTAATGATCGAACCAATCTGTAGCGCGAGCGATCTCAGGGCTGCCAAGGTTGAAGAGCGTTCTGGCGCGAGTTGCAGGCCCGCGTTGCGGCTGGCCGGGTTGATTGCTCCAATGCCGATGCCCGTCACGCCCGCAGCTGCCGCTAGCCAAGCATGTGGCGTAAGACCAATAGCCGGTGGAACCGCCAGCATCACCATCCCCCCCGCAACAATGCTGCTGCCCACGTACAGCGGCAACCGGTGTCCCGTGCGACGCAGGGTCAGCGCAGCCACAAGGGAAACCACCACCGATGCGATTCCCTGGGCAAGCAGCAGTGTGCCGGAATCAAAGGCATTCAGATGATAGCGGGTTGTCCCATAGAGCGGAATTAGCGCAACCGCCCCCAGCGTCATTCCGGTGTAGATCACATTGACCAGGTTGACCGCTCCAAAATTCGGACCGCGGATCAAATCCGGTGAAATGAACGGGGCCGTCGTGCGACTGATGTGGCGAATGAACATCCAAACGGATCCGACAGCGACGATTGCAGGAATCATGAACGAGAGTGAAACCAGGTGGACATCCGCGCCGCCCAGATGACTCACCGCCAGCATCCCCATGAGCAATCCGCTGCCAAGCATCACCATGCCTGGGATGTCCAACTTGAACGATTTCGCACGACGCTTTTTAGGATCACGCGGGATGAACCGCAGTGCCGCAGCCACAACTGCGATGCCAAGCGGTACGTTGACGAAGAACACTCCGCGCCAACTCCAATAGGTCACAAACAGCCCGCCAAACAAGGGCCCTATCATCGCGCCAACCGGAAGGATGCTGCCAAACAGGCTGACAGCTCGATCGCGTGCATCCCCAAAGTAATCCACGATGATGGCCGTGGCCGATGGCATGAATCCCGCCCCGCCGCCTGCCTGAATCGCCCGCAATGCAATGAGCACAGCAATGTTGTCGGCCAGACCGCAGAGAAGTGACGCCACTGTGAATGCAATCACCGATCCAAGGAACACGCGTCGGCGCCCATACCGTTCACTGAGCGCACCCGAGATCGGCAGCATCAATGCATAGCCGAATGAATAGGACGTGAGAGTCCAGCCCGCCCAGTTCACCGTCGTGTCCATCGCATTCTGCAGCGCATGCAGCGCCGTCGCTACGATGGTCGAATCGATCGACACCATGAGTAGCGTCACAGCGACAATCGCGAATACCACCCCCCGACGGACAGGCCGACTGCCGACCACAGCACCCCGATTCATAACCTCGACGTCGCCGTCATTCATGGAGCTCTCCGCTTTCGGGCGAGGCGTGGTGTCGATTCATCGTGGTGGGACGGCAAGCTACATGCCACTCCCTTCTCGCGCAAGTTTTCAGCCGAGGCATCGGGAGCAGGTGCACACCCTACCAACAGTCCCGATACCGGATGAGGCAGAAATCTTCGGCGTACGACAACGAACCACCCAGCTCAGGCCATCGCCGCACGCAAAAGCAGCCAGAAAAGGAACAGAATGGCGCCTGACACACCCAGACACGCGACGAAACCAACCGCATCAACTTTGCTCCATCGCGTGAACTCCCAAGAGGACTTCTCACCCAGAAGCTTGGTCCTGTCGAAGCGATGCGGATTCGCTGCGGTCGCCGCCATGGCAGCGGCGTCATCCTCGGGGATCGCGCACACTGGGGTCTTCATCTTGCCAAAAAAGAGGGCAGTGCGCCGAGCATCTGGCGCACGAGTGACGAAACTCACGAGGAAAAGAACGGCAAACGGGAAAAGGCCATCATATAGGAAGCGCGCCGCGTTGCGTCCGCTCGGAGAAAGTGCCGCCACATCCAGGCCGAGCTTATTTAGGACATAGAGCTCGGTGTGAAAGCGATTCTGTCCGATCAATGCGCTCGACGGGTCCTTCGGATCAGCCCGCACCACACTCTCAAAGTACACCGCATTTCCCCCTGCCTGCACAGTCAGCTCGGGATCGTGAGTGATCGACGCAATATTTGGCGCGATCCAGGACGGGAAAACGATATTGAGAAGGGCCGAAATCAGCACTCCGCTCCAGACCGCGGGCGCTGTCAGTTTTCGCCAGAAGAAAATCAGGATGATCGCCGCTCCGAAGGGCACATTGACGGTCAACAGCAACTGCACGACTGAATAGACGTCATCCATGTTCGCAGCCGCACACACTCCTGTCGCGAGGATGACCACAATCGCCCATCGCCCCGCAAGGACCAGTCCGCGATCCGTCGTTCCGGGTCGCAGGTAGCGGTAGACATTGCGCACGAACAGGGCCGATACCGCCATGGTCTGCGCTGCAATGGTCGACATGTTTGCAGCAAGCAGTCCCGCCATCATGAGCCCGAGAAACCCGGGCTTGAGCAGCAACAGCGCCATCGATCCCCAGGCGGAGTCGGGATCCGACAGCGCCGCACCGCCCTGATAGAGGGCGATGGCGATCAGTCCGCAAAGTGCCCAGAAAATGATCATGATGCGCTTTGCATAGGTACCTGAAACGGCACCGAAGCGCGCGGCGAATTCGTCCCTGGCCGATCCCGACACCGCCATGTTTCCGATGATTCCGTGAATCTGCACGATTGAGATGAGGAATATGCCTGCAAATTCCCAGCCACCGATGCCTTGTGCACCACCACCAAGGAGATTGAACATCTCGTGAGGCACACGCACGGCGAGTTGGCTCCAGCCACCGATCGCCTGTAATCCGAACGGAATGAGGATCGCTGAAAAGATCACGATCAACACTCCCTGGAGCGCTTCGTTGATCGCAGCCGCGGCCATGCCGCCCATGACAATATAGGCACCGACGATCGCCGTGTAGGCGAGATAGTAACTCCATTTGCCGGTTCCGCTGTCGAGCCACGAGATCGCGCTGCGAAGCTCACCCCGCTTGTACTGGTCACGAAGCTCAGCCAACCGTGATGCTTCCGTCGCCGATACAGCCCCCACCTTCTGCGCGGCTTCGAGCCGCTTGAATTCCCGGTATCCGTCCACAGAGGCCTTTTCAGCAGCGGTCCATTGGGCCTCGGGTTTCACCAGCAGCGACGCCGTGACCTTGTAACCCACCAGATTTCCAAACCCGATGATGACGATCACCGTCGCTATGATCTGAAATACGGCATAGAAGCGAGCCAGCGACCGGCTGCCGAAACGGTCTTCAAACAGATCCGCAACCGTCACTAGCCGCACACGTCGAAACCAGGCATTCATGAACCAGTAGTAAGGATTCATGAACAGCGTCTGCAGCGACAGCCACACACCCGATACCCCCTTCTGGTAAACGAGGCTGGCCGTGCTCACCGCTCCATTGGCATCGGTCGCATTGCCGAAGTTCAGGAAGAACTGATACAGCTTCCCGAGTTTGCGACCCGCGAGGAAGAAGCCTTCCTCACTCGACGCCGCAGAGGTGGCCCGCCGGCCGATATAGGTCACCACCCCAAGATAGCCCAGAATCACCAGAAGATCGATCAGGTGGAGGTTTCCAAGAAGCATTTGGGGGCCTTTGAATCAGAGGGGAATGCTCACAGCTGTGGCTGCATACCATGGTTCCGAAGAGGAAGAACGCAATCACCGTCAGATTCGTCTTCTTACTCCATTCTGACTGTCACGACTTTGCCGCCTTTTGCACGAAAGTTGGACTCATCAGAGTGCCAGCGCACATTCCATCCCCCCCTTTCACCCGTGAACAAGAAACGCATCGCGATCGTCGGCACCGGAGGCCGTGCCCTATCATTCACCGAGCCGATCGCATCCACCTACCGCGATTTCAATACGCTTGTGGCGCTGTGCGACGCCAGTCCCACACGCATGGCGTATCACAATGAACTGCTGGCACGCCAGTGGTCACATCCACCCGTGCCGACCTTTGCGGCGACCGATTTCGATCGCATGCTTTCGGAACAGCGTCCAGATACCATTGTTGTCTGCTCCAAGGACTCAACCCACCACGACTATATCGTCCGCAGTCTTCGCGCCGGCTGCGATGTCATCACGGAAAAGCCCATGACGATTGATGCGGAGAAGTGCCAGGCGATTCTCGAGGCACAGCGCACTACAGGTCGCCAGGTTCGCGTGGCCTTCAACTATCGTTGGGGCCCGTTTCGTACGAAGGTCAAGGAACTCATCTCCTCGGGCGCGATCGGTCGGGTACACTCCGTCAACCTCGAATACCTGCTCGATACCTCGCACGGCGCGGACTATTTTCGGCGCTGGCATGCGCACATGTCCGAGTCAGGCGGACTCTTCGTTCACAAGAGCACGCATCATTTCGACCTCGTCAATTGGTGGTTGGACACCATTCCCGCGCAGGTCTTCGCTCACGGTGACCTCGTCTTCTATGGGCGTCGCAACGCAGAGTCCCGGGGCGACAGCCGGTTCGCCACCTACCCGCGCTATATCGGAAGCGGGCAAAAGGACGATCCCTTTGCCCTCGATCTGAACGCGACGGAAAGCTTTCGCCGCCTGTATCGGGATGCTGAAAAGGACGACGGATACCAGCGCGACCGCAATGTCTTCAGGGACGACATCGACATCTTTGATCAGATGGGCGCGCTCGTGCGCTACCGCACGGGTGAATCGCTTGTGTATTCCCTTGTCGCCTACAGTCCCCGCGAGGGCATGCGTGTGGCGATCAATGGCGACCGTGGCCGCCTCGAGTATCATGAATTTGTCGGATCGCACATGAACCGCGCCGTCGTCAGCGGGGAGTTCCGAAACGAGCAACACGGCAGCGCGGAGGCCGCGGGCGAATGGATCCAGGTCTATCCTCATTTTCGTCCCAGCTACCGCGTCGATGTCCCTCCCGCATCCGGACCGCATGGCGGAGCGGATCGCATCCTCGCGGAACACCTCTTTTCGCCCAATCCCCCCGCAGATCCCTGGAATCGCGTAGCGGGCCATGAACAGGGAGCTGCATCCATCCTCACCGGAATCGCCGCCAATGTCGCCGTCGAGACCGGAAAGCCCGTGGCAATCGCAGACCTCATCATCTTGGCGCCGGGAGCTCGACGCCTGAGCCAATTGGCATAGTCGCATTCACACATCGACCTTCCGCGTGAGGTGGAACCTGAATGGAACTACCCGTTGCGCGGAGTAAGGAGGCGTCATGCCGAGGCAGAATCGGTTTGCCGACTCGACGGGTTTGCACTGTTGTTCGCCATGCGAAGCTGGCTGTTTCTCCTCGGCGCGGTGACGGCGTTGGCGCATCCACCGGCAACCGTTCGTGAACTGGGCATACCGATCCGTGGAGTCAACTGGGGCCGGTTGCACGCAGGCGCAACGTCCGATGGGAGACCATCAATTCTGATTTCTTTCGGTCAAAACAACGGGGGGCTGTTCGTGGCGGACGTCGATTTCAAGACCGGCCATTGCACGCAGCACGCGGTGAAGGACAGGATCGCCTCCACTTTTCCCACAGCCTCACTTCGAAGTCCACGCACTGGCGTGCTCTACCTCGGCTCCGCTTGGGACGCCCACCTGCACCGTTTCGACCCCGCGCATCCAGAACGCGGATTGGAGGATCTCGGGCAGATCGATCCCATCGAAGGAAACTTTCCGACCGGCATGACGGAGGCGGCCGACGGCTCGATTTTCATCGGCCTCTGCAATGGCGCACGGCTCGTGCGATTTGACCCTACAACCGGAGCGTTCACCCGCTTTGGGCGCATGGACCAGACGGACCAGTATCTTTATCCTCTGGCCGGCGAAGACGGCTCGCTTGCAGCAATTGTGAAGGTGATTCGCCCGCACATTGTCATCATCAATCCCGCGACGGGCGAGCACCTCGAGGCGGGTCCGACAATCACAGACACTACGGACAAGCGACAATTCCTGAAATTGTTCAAGGGTGTCGACGGACGGCTCTATCTTGAAACGCATGCAGGACAATTTCGTGTGGACGGCACGAAGCTCACAACCGTTGACGCAGTACCTGCTGAAATGCCCGGCATCCCATCGGCCTACGCGCAACGCTATCAGACTCCGTATGTGATGCCGGGAGGATGGACCGCCCGATTCCTCGACGACAACGAAGTCGGAGCGGGCACCCCACGACGGATCGAACTGACAAACGTGGATGCACGCATCCCCTCGCGCACGCTCACGCTCGACTGGCAGGGGGGCGGGTCAAATCTGCACGTCATGGCACCAGGACCCGATGGAAAGATCTACGGGAGCGGTTACATGCCGAACCACCTCTTTGTGGCCACACCTGATGGCAACCGGGTAACGGATCTGGGAAAACACTCGATGGCGATGGGCGAAGCCTATTCGCTAACGACTTTGGACAGTAAGATCTACCTCGCTTCATATCCCGAAGCGCGGCTCTCGGTCTATGACCCTGCCCGACCGCTTCATTTCGGTAGTGAAGCCGGGGACAATCCCCGAGATCTCGGTCGTCTCGACAAAGTTGGCTACCGTCCGAACGCCCTCCTCGCAACACCTGACGGGAAACTGTGGATGGGATCCGGCCCGGACTATGGATTGATCGGTGGTACGCTTGCCTGGTTTGATCCGCATAGCGGCAAGAGCCGTTCGCACCGCAGTATTGTGCCGGAGACCTCGCCGGCGGCCCTGCTCTGGCTGCCGGAACTTGGACAAATTCTCGTAGGACTCAGCATCGAGTGCGGCACGGGCGCCAAGACGCAGCGGCTTGAAGGAGCTTTCGCCTTGTGGGACCCGGAACGCGATCACCTTGCGTGGACCGGCGACCTCGGGCTCAAGAACCTCGCTGACGTTTGCTCGCTTGCGCCGACGTCCGAGGGGTGCGTATACGCCCTCATCGGCCGCGGCGACCATATCCTCGCCCAGGGAGCGCCGCCGATACGTCCTCGCCTGGTCTTGCTTGACCCCGTGCGGCGCCGGGTCATCGCCGACGCAGGGTTGCCCGAGGATTACGGGCCGCTATCGTGGCACGGACTCTTCGCGTTGCAAGTTGGCCCCGGAGGCACAGTGTATGGCGCAACGGCACACTGCGTGTTCCGCATCAAGCCCGGCACCTGCGATGTGGAGCGCATCTGGCAGAAGTCCAAACCGTCTGCCGCACCGGTAAAGGTTTGGCTTACAGCCGCCGATCCGAACGCGATCGACGTGGTAGGCCCAATCATCGGCAACGAATTCTATTTCGCGACCGGATGGAGGCTGCGTGCGCTAACACTTCCGGATCCCCAACAACCCTAACGAATCGGGCACGGGCGAAACGAATGCAAACTCAGCTTTATCTTTCAGTCGACAACGCCCATCCAGCAGCGCCCTGCAACCAACAGGGCCTCGCGCGATTCGGAGCACAATTGCGTGCGGTAGAATTGAGTCCTTTTGCACCTACTGGTCACAATGGATGGAGTGCATCGAGTATCCCGTCGTATCATGGACAAGTCCCTCTTCGACACTGTTGATTGACCGGTTGTCCCAACCGACCACCATTCCCTCCTAACCCTGACCAAGCCATTCCCGATGAAAACCAGGACGTGCCGTATCCATTGTCATGCTGCTGGCGTGATCTTCCTCGGTTTCTGCCTCGTTGCACTTGGGATGCCTGAGCCGGGGCGGACATCGGCTTGGGTCAAACCGGCGGTGGAAACGGGAAAACTGAATTCCGCGGAGTTGAGCGAAAGCTCCGGATTGATAGTGAGTCGGCAGAATCCCGGTGTTCTTTGGATACACAATGATTCCGGCGACCGCGCACGGGTGTTTGCGATCAATGAAAAGGGCCAGTTGCTCGCAGAATACTCGTTGCCAGGAGCAGGTGCGGTCGACTGGGAGGAAATCTCATTTGGCCCAGGACCTGGAACGGGTGACTACATTTATATCGGCGACATCGGCGACAATGGATTGAATCGTGACGGGAGGGCGCACTACACGAAAAAGATCAAACGCGATGAAGTGCGTGCGTTCCCGGCATTCTTTCGTTTTGCTGAACCAAAAGTCCCGAAGGAAACTCCCTCTGATCCCCCACAGGCTCCACGCCGGGAGATTCGGGACTGGGAACGAATCGAACTGCGTTACCCCGATGACAAACCCTACAATTGCGAGGCATTCACGATCGATCGCACGACCGGCGACGCGCTTCTCTTCGTGAAAAACCACGTGGCAGGAGATCCGGAAAAATTCGGACGGGTCTTTCTGGCCACAGCGAGGCAGATCGAGATTGCTTCGAATACAAAAACGCCGGTCAGGTTGAAGCTGGTAGCCAAGGTTCGTACCAACAAGGACAGCACAAAGCCAGCCTTGGCAACAGCGGCAGACCTATCCGCGGATGGAAGGATTCTCATGGTGAAGAACATTCAGGAAGTTTTTGTCTGGGTTCGACACGGCACTGAGAGCTGGGCGGAACGCCTGCGCCAGGAGCCGGACGCACCCTTTCATCTTCCGATCGCCATAGGTGACACGTTCACGCAGCCGGGCATCGGCGAAGCAATTGGCCTGACACCCGACTCGCGCAGCTTCTACACGATCAAGGAAGGCAAACATGTCCCCATTTGGCGCTGGGAGTTCACCGATGCGTTTTGGGCCTGGATGGCTGAAATCCACTAACCCGAGTTCGTCAGTTCGAGCGGAGGGCGAAAATAGTTTCAGAGGAGAGTGAGCGGTGTCGGTGTTTCGCGTACGAGGGAAGCGGGTTCGCGAAGTGAATGTAGTGCCGAAGACCCTCTTGTTGGATAGGGAAAATAGAGGGATACTGGCGGCATGTTCCTGCGGCGGAAAAACAAGAAGTGGCGCGGCATCGGTTACAGCTATTGGCATTTGTGCGAGACGGTGCGCA
>CAUJJL010000145.1 GCA_963205455.1 Verrucomicrobiota bacterium | reverse complement strand
GCGAATCTGAGGCAAGCCAGCCGTGGTATCGGTCGCTTCTCAGGAAGATCCTGCCGGATCGCCGGGACGAAGAAGGTCCTGAAGCCGTCCTGAGCGGACGGCAGGGGCGTCGCTGGATTTTCTTTCGCAAGGAAACCCCTGCCGCACCGCTTCGGGGCCTTCCTGGACTTTCGCCGGAGCTGTCCGCTCCGGGCTACGTCTGGACACTCGACACCGCAATCTCCCGGGCGCTCGCCGCCAACCCGACGCTTGTTGAGGCAAAGCTGCTCGTCGAGAGGCAGGTCAATCTCGCCATTGAGGCGGGCTCCCGCGGTCGTCCGCAGGTCGCCATTACGGGCGGACACGACTGGCGCGATCCCAATTCGCTGGATGCGGGGCCAAACGTCACCAATCCGCGCACCGCCCTTGCCGATCGAAGCTACGACATCCGGCTCGAAGTGCGCCAACTGCTTTTCGACGGCGGCGGCATTTCCAACTCGGTCAAACGGGAGAAATTGCAGACCCTGCAAACCCGGCTCGCCCTGCAGCTCGCCGCCTACCGCACGGTTGCCCTGGTCAAGCAACACTACGAAGCCGTGCTCTTTCGGGAGGCCACGCTCGCCAATGCGCGACGCCGCGTGGAATCGGTGCAACAGATCGCCGAATTCACCGAACGTCGCTGGAAACTCGGCGAGCAGACCGAACTCGATCATCTTCGCGCGCAGACCGAACTGAGGCTGGCCCAGGCTGACGTGGTGAAGGCCCAGCGCGACAACCAGCAGTCCCGCATCGAATTCGCCCGTCAGCTTTATCTTCCCTCCCCCGAGGACTCGAAGGCCTCGTTCCAACTTTCCGGTCAGCTCCAGCCGACATCGCTGTCGCTGCCACGCGACGAAGCAATCAGCCTCGCCGTCGCACGGCGGCTCGATCTCCAGTCAGCCCAGGTCCAGGTGCAGCTCGCCGACGCCGTGGTCAGGGCGGTCAAGAGCGACGCCTTTCCAAAGATCGAAGCAAACGCCGGCTTTGGATACCGTTCTTCCTACTACAACTACAAACGCGACCTTGATGGCTGGTCCGCCGGGATCAGCGGTCGCTGGCCGATTTTCGACGGTCATGCCGTCAAGGCACGCACCCGCGCCTACCAGGCCGAGCAGCGCATCACGCAAGTGCGGCTAGAAGACCTTGAGCTCAAGGTGCGGACAGAGGTGGCGGATCTTTACGCGAGCCTTGCCCTCGCGAAGTCCTCTCTGGCGGCACAGGAAGAGGCAAAGGTGCTGGCGGAAAAGTCGCTCGCGTATGCACGACGTGGATACGAGCTCGGCCAGGTCACGCTCCAGCAGGTCCTCGAAATGGAGGAGGTTCTTCTGCGCACCCAGAATGCCTACGCCGAGGCCATCCTTACCCTCAACGCCTCGGTCGCTCAGCTCGAGTACACGGTCGGCGGTGCCTTGCCCGGCGGACGCGATGTCGGCCCCGAAGTCATGCCATGAGCGTTGCGCTCTCGACACTCCCTCCCCCACCCAAGGTATCACCCGAATGGCTGATGATCGCCGAATCGGTGCCGGCCCCGCTGCGGGTCGACCTGGTGATTCGCCGTCAGCTTTTCAAGTACGAGGACTATTACGTCGTCAAGGACCCGCTCTCGCTCACCTACTTCCGGCTTCAGCCCGAAGAGGCCTACATTGTGGGCCTGATGGACGGACGTCGAAAGATGCGCGAGATCTACGCCGCCTATCTCGAGCACTATCCGAATTCCGAGCGCTCGCTCGAGGACATCGCCACCTTTGTCAATCACCTCGGAACCAGCGGACTGCTGAGCATCAATGCGCGGTCCTTCATCGATACCGCGCGCAAGGCCAAAGCCAGGCCTAACCACTGGCTCATGGTCTGGGGAAAGGTGGTTTCAGGTGTGCTCTTCTTCAAGGTGCCGCTTCTCGACCCGAGTCCCTGGCTCGGAAAAGTGGTGCATGCGGTCCGGTTCTTCTGGAGCCGCTGGTTTGTCGCGCTGAGCCTGCTCTTCATCGCAGGAACACTTGTCCGCCTGGGAATCAACAAGGACGAGTTTGCCAATCCGGGCATCAATTTCTTCTCCGCCAGCAATCTCGCCCTCGTGTGGGTGACGATCATCTTCATCAAGAGCATGCACGAATTCGGTCATGCGATGACCTGTCGGCGTTTCGGAGGGGAGGTGCACGAAATGGGGTTCTGCCTCATGTGCTTCACGCCCTGCGGCTACGTCGATGCGTCGGATGCATGGATGATGCGCCACAAGCGGCACAAGCTCTACACGACGATCGCCGGAGTCTTCGTCGAACTGAACCTCGCGGCCATCGCGGCTCATCTCTGGCTGCTGTTTCCCGACGGCATCGCACGCAATCTGGCGTTCAATGCGATGCTGGTCGCGAGCATCAACACGCTCCTGTTCAATGCGAATCCGCTGATGCGCTTCGACGGCTACTACGTCGTCTGCGACTTGTTGGAAATTCCCAACCTGCGCGCCAAGGCGATCGCGTATTGTTCATACCACCTCCAGCGATTCCTCCTCGGCTACCGCAACGCCCAGCAGGAGGCGCTGATGTCCTCCGACACGCGCGGCAGCGTGTTCGTGATTTACGCGATCTTTGCATACCTGTACATGATCTTCATCATCTACGGGCTGACCCAGATCTTTGCGCGTGTCCTCGCACCCTACGGCCTGCATGACATCGGGCTTATCGTGGGTATCTTCGTCGAGGGATCCTTCGTCGCCCTTCCTTTCATCAAAGTTTTTATGGATGCGTTCAGTCCCGGAGCTCACATCGTCAAGGCAGGACCCACGCGCTGGTACGTCCTGCGCTCGCTGGGAATCCTCGCAGTGATCCTGCTCCTGCTCTTCACCCTGCCCACCCGGTTCTATGTGTCGGAGCAGGCCGTCGTCAGCGCAGCCGTCGCCGAAGACATCGCGCCGCAGGTCACGGGCATGATCACCGAGGTGCTCGTCTCGCCGGGACAGAAGGTCAAGGCGGGCGATGTCCTCGTCCGCCTGGAAAACTCCACGCTGGTGGCGGAGCTCCTTCAAAAACAAACCGATCTGGACCGGGCCCGTCTGCGCTTTGCCACGCTGCAGTCGACTCCCAACTGGAAGGCCAGTGAGTCATTGCCGGAAGCCGCGAAGTCGATGGACATCGCCGCAACCGAGGTCGCCCGCGCGCAGGCCGATGTCGACAAGCTGGTCATCCGTGCGGGACGCGACGGCGTCATCTGGTCGCGTCGCATGGACGAACTGGTCGGACGTTACGCGGATCCGTCCTCGGTCCTCATGCGCATCGTCGATCCAAACCGGATCCGTCTGCTGATTCCCCTCTCGGAGGACAAGGCAGAGGTGGTTGACATTGGAAACACGGTGACCGGCCGCTGGAGGGCGGACGGCAGCAAGTTCGAGACGACAGTGCGCAGTCTGCCCCGCCAGCCTGCGACCATCCAGGAGTACACCGCAGGCATGCTCAGTGTCTTCGGCGGATCGGTACCGCTGAGCGGAAACGTACGTCCAGGCCAGATGCCTGATTACCCGATCTACCTGGCTGAGGCGGAACTTCAGGCGAAGCCAAACCAGTTCACGATCGAGGGCATGCGCGCCCAGGTCACCATCAACGGCCGGGAAACCACCTATGCTTCGCGCATCGGCCGCTGGCTGATGCGCCTGCTCGGCTACCGGCGGGCGCATCATTGACGGCTCATGGCCAACTGGCGACAGCTCACCGACAGCTTGGTTGAACTGTGCCTGCATCGAACACTGCGGGGCTTTGAGCAGGCACTGGGCAAGATCTGGCTGCAGCTTTCGATCGATGCCTGGGGCGTTTTCCTTCCTCCCAGTTTCCAGGCAGGCGACCGCCAGCTCTTCATGGGGCAGGGCGTCCGGCCCACGGGACCTCTCCTGACCCAGGCCGCTCAGCAGGGCATCGAGTCACTTGCCCCCGGCGGCAGGCTCACCCCCCAGGTCGTCGAAACACTCGCCGGTGAACTCATTCCCGGCGCCAACTGGATCCGCCGGATCCTGCAAATCGGCGATTCCCAGTCACCCCCGCTGATCCTTTTTGTATTCCGGCGACCCGAGCGCGGCCCCTTCAATCAGGCCGATCTGGAGCTGCTCGCATGGGCCGGCACCCATGTGCGCAAGGCCTTCGCGGTTCTTGCAGAGCAACAGGAACAGGAGTTCATGGTGGGCCTTTTCCGGCTCGTGAGCAACCTCCACCCGGAAGGCATCTGCGTCCTCGACAAACAACAGCGCCCCTTGTTCGAAAGCCGCAATTTCCGCGAACA
>CAUJJL010000144.1 GCA_963205455.1 Verrucomicrobiota bacterium | reverse complement strand
AAAGGGTGTCTTGAAGAGGCGCCAACCACGATGAGGCATGGCGGTCGTCAGAAATGCCTTTGCAGCAAATCTCAAAAACCGATACGCGCGCTTCAATGCGGCAACGTTATCAACCAACGAGATTCGCTGTCGGGTCCAAGGGTGAAGGCCTTATCCACACTACGGCCATTGAGGGTGACGGTCACCCGGTACTCGCCAAGGAAGCCGCGTGTCGACAGGCGTCCGGCTGCGTCCGACTCTGAGGTCAGGTCTGTGCGCCATCGGTGCAGAACGAGGTCCTTGTAGGCTTTGGCATTCGGTTTTTCGCTCCAATCCAACCGGAACATCGCCGCAGGCGGTTTCCAATGCCTACCCTCCCAAAACCCCCAGTGCTGCACGCCCACAACACTGGGATGGCTGTACGCGAGGATGAGGAAATCGCGCGTGAAATCTGCCTGGAGCTCCTCGTCGCTGCTCGGGAAATCGAATTCGGTGAATCGCACCGGAAGCCTGAATTCTTTCCAGTACCGATCCAGCGTCGCCAGGATGTTCGCGGGCGCGCTGGGACGGCTGCTGAAATGTCCCTGCATGCCCAGGCCATCAAGCGGCGCGCCGTGCCCAAGCAGGAAACGGATCGTGCGTTCAAAATGGGCCACGTGCTCGGGATCGGCGGTAATGTCGTCGTTCGAGAAGTCGTTCAGGAAAAGTCTGGCGCGAGGCAGCTCCTCCCGCGCCGTCCTGAACCATGACACCATGATGTCGTCGCCAAAAAAATCCATCAGGTCATGATTAGTATAGGGCTCGTTGAGTACGTCCCATTCGTCGAGAAGCCCCTTCGTTGCCCGCGTGATCGAACGGATGTGGGCGAGCACGATCTCGGGGATTTCGGCCTGACGAGGCGTTCCGTAGAGTTCCTGCACCTCCTTGGGGAAATGCCTCTGTTTGGGCCACACCAGCACGTGACCTCGGGTGTGAAAACCGCGGTCGCGCAGCCACTTCAATCCGCGCAGGGTCTGCTCTTGGGAAAAAGGCCCGCCTCCCCTCTCCCAGGCAGGCCACTTGAGGTCGTTCTCTGTGCTCGCTGCGTTAAAAAGCTCCTGAACCACCTCGCGGTAGCGCAGGTTGTCGGGTGAATCGACGACGAGTCGCCACATCTCCAGCGATGTACCCCAGTCAAAAGCCGATCGGGTTTGTTGGACGCGAATCGAAGCCCCCCTGACGGGTCTGCCTTCGGTGTCGGTGACTTGTACCCTGATGTCACCCTTGCGAATGCGCTCGATACGATCCAGCGCTTCCTGACGCCAAGGCGCGCCGGGTTCGCGTCCTACGTAGGAAATGCGTGTCCGCGGCAATGAATCGAGTTCCAGCGAGCGCCCGTAGTGGATGGCCGAGATGCTGCCGATCTCAACGCTTTGATGTTTGAATCCGAGTCTCAGATTGATCACCGCACCCCGGGGAGCGAAGTCGTAAAGCCACGCGAAGGGCACGAGTATTTCCTGCCATTCGCGAGTCAGGGGAAAATCTCCTTCATAGCTCCCTTTTCCACGGGCATCTCTGCTCTGGATTGCCACCATCATGCGGCCCGCGCCCGTTTCATCCGCAGTCTCACGCACCCGCGCAAAGAACCGGATCATGCCAACATCCCCTTTCTCGACCGCGATGGCGTTGTTGGCCCTGAGATTCACCTCCCATGGTTGAATCGTGTCCGCAATCGTATCCACGCGCCAGGCATGATCGAAACCGGGCCCCTTCACCGGCACGATCTGAAATCGGGCGACGTCTCCCGTGGTGCCAATATGGGAGCTAAACGCCTCCAGACCCTCTGTCGCAAGGAGCGGCTTGCCGGGCGGCAGAGAGGTGGCGCCAAGAACGGCACGGGCGCTCAAGGCCACCGCGACCAGCACCAGCAGAGGGAGGCAATAGGCACGCAAGGACAATCGATACATCATGTATGGAGCGTGCATCGCAAAGGTCAAAGTACCGTTTGTCGAGGCACATGCGGCTCACGATGGTCAATGTTGCTTCGAAAATCAAAACACTTGCTCCTTGTATGAATTGATACTCGTAGGTCTCCGTTAAGAGTCAGGAGCAAGTCTCATGCGACGCCAACGCCCGCGCGGGGCGGACAGGTTGCGCCGTCGTGCCAGGTCCCTTCGACATAGGTGGTAGTCGGGATCGTCGGCACGCCAAACTTGTTGTGCTGAAGCTGGCCCGCGAGGATTTCGACCGCGAGTTCCCCGACCGTCGTGTGGTTCTGGCAAACGCCCGCCTGGGTGCCATCCGCGCGGTCCAGAAACACATCGACAAATTTCACGTCATCCGGAATGCGCAGATTCATCTCCTTCAGTGCAGGCAGGACAAAGGATGACTTGCTGATGATCACTTCAGGACGGCATCGCCGGTACCACTCGGCAAACGGCGCGAGTTCGACGACGACGTCCGAGGTGCTTTCATTCAGCCAGCGCTCGACCGGCGTCGCAGCAGGAAACAGGTGCGCCGCAATGCGCTCCTTGGGTTTCAATTGCTGCTGTTCGCAAAGGTAGCCTGCGGTCCACATGTGATCCACCGCGTGGTCCCAGCCGCGGTGCATGACCATTCCGATGCGCCGGTAACCCGCGGCCATGACCTTCTGCATCGCCAGCCGTGCGATGTCGCATTGGTTGTTGGTGACATTGTGAAGCGCGGGACGATGGGGAAAGTAGTCGATCTTGACCGCGCTGAAATTCGGCCAGTCGAATTCCAGCACGTCACCCATCTCGCGCCCGTGGGAGGCTACGATGACTCCAGTGATGCCTCGCGAATACAGTATCTGCCCAAGCCGCTGCTGGGTCATCCCAGGCTCACCCAGCCAGAAATGCTCGAGCGTGTAGCCCAGTTCCTTTGCCTTGCTCGCAGCACCCGCGTGGAAATCGGGGTGGGCGGTGGTCGCCTTCCAGCCCCACCGGGTCGCCCAGTTTGTGACATAGGCCAGCGTGGGCACATTGCGACGCTCAATTACCCGGCCGCGATAGGCCACAAGTGCACGCAGCAGCGGATCCGGCGCATACCCCATTCTCTTCGCCAGCGATTGAATCCGGCGTCGTGTGCTCTCAGGCAGGCGCGGGTGATTGCGCAGGGCGAGCGACACCGTGGTGACATGCACGCCTGCTCTTTTTGCGACATCGGACAGGGTGGTACGACGTTCAGCCATGCGCTGAATGCAGTGTCCGGGCGTGGAAGCAACTTTTCAAGTCTATAGTTAGCGCAGAGGGTGCGTTGCCTCGCGAACCCGTTACCGCGAAACAAAATGGCATCGCATCCGCGAGCAGCCTTGCCCCCTTTTCATCTGTTCCCGGTTGATCTCCGCCACTCTGCCTTCCCATGACACCCTCCAACTCCACGGAGATTCCGCCGCGGTTCAAGAATCCCGACCTGCCACTGGAGCAGCGCATCGAGGATCTCCTCCTGCGCCTGACCCTGCCTGAGAAGATCAACCAACTGATGCACGAAAACAATGCCGTCACCCGGCTCGGCATTCCTGCCTACAACTGGTGGAATGAGGCATGCCACGGTGTTGGCCGGAATGGACGCGCAACGGTTTTTCCGCAGGTGATTGCTCTCGCCGCCACTTGGGACCGCGACCTCGTATTGCGGGTCGCCAGCGTCATCTCTGACGAGGCCCGCGCTAAGCACCACGCTGCGTTTGCCGCAGGCCTCCATGGGCAGTATCAGGGGCTCACTTTCTGGACGCCCAACATCAACATCTTTCGCGATCCCAGGTGGGGGCGTGGCCAGGAATCTTTCGGTGAGGATCCGTTCCTGTGCGGCGAGTTGGGTTCGGCGATGGTGCGCGGCCTTCAGGGTGATCATCCGAAGTACCTGAAAACTGCGGCCTGTGCGAAACACTTTGCCGTGCACAGCGGACCCGAGCAGGCCCGCCATACGTTTGATGCACAACCGTCGCTCAAGGATCTTTACGAAACCTACCTGCCTGCGTTTGAAAAACTCGTCAGGACGGGCGTCGAAGCGGTCATGGGTGCCTACAACCGTGTCCTTGGAGAACCCGCCTGCGCAAGCCAACTCCTCCTGGAAGAGATTCTGCGGAAGAATTGGAACTTTCAGGGTCACGTTGTCAGCGACTGTGGAGCGATCGACGATTTCCACCAGCATCACAAGGTGACCGCCAATGCGGCCGCATCCGCTGCACTCGCAGTCAGGCGCGGTTGCGATCTCAACTGCGGCTGCACCTACAACGATCTCAATGTCGCTGTTCAACAGGGACTCATCACCGAGCAGGAGATCGATGTTTCCCTACGACGCCTGCTGGCGACGAAGTTCCGGCTCGGGCTATTCGACCCATCCGATCGCGTGCCGTGGTCACATCTGTCCACCAGCATCATCGACAGCGCGGCGCACCGCGCCTTGGCACGCGACGCAGCCGCTGCGTCCATCGTCCTTCTCAAGAACGAGGGCGTGCTTCCCCTGCGACGCAATCACACAAGCCTCCTTGTCACCGGCCCCACCGCGGCCAGCATTACCGTGCTTCTCGGCAACTACTTCGGCGTATCATCGCGTTTGGTGACCCTCCTCGAGGGCATCACCGGTCGCGTCGCCGAGGGCTGCCGCGTCGCCTACCGTACCGGCTGCCCGCTTGATGGTCCGATGGCTCCCGGCGTGAACTATACCTACGCCACCGCAGCCGATTGTGAAATCACGATTGCCGTGCTCGGACTCGATCCATCACTGGAGGGCGAGGAAGGAGATGCCGTGGCCTCTTCTTCCGGCGGAGATCGCGAGGCAATCGAGCTGCCTGCGGTGCAGCTCGAATTTTTTCGGGAACTGCGCAGGCACGCTCGAAAGCTGATCGTTGTGCTGACCGGAGGAAGTGCCATCGCCGTGCCCGAAATCCAGGAGGAGGCCGATGCTGTCGTCCATGCCTGGTACCCAGGCTGTGAAGGCGGCGCAGCGGTCGCCGACGTCCTGTTTGGCGAGATCAATCCCTCGGGAAGGCTGCCTGTGACGGTTCACCGTTGTACCAGTGATCTGCCGCCGTTTGCGGACTATTCGATGGCGGGGCGAACCTATCGCTTTGCCAAATCGGAACCGCTCTATCCCTTCGGATTTGGACTGGGTTATGCGACGATCGAATACGGTCCCTTGCAACTGGGATCCTCGTCCATCAGGAGCGGCGAAACGCTGAGTGCCGCCCTGAACCTGAGCAATACTTCGGATCGCGACGCCGTCGAAGTGGTCCAGTGCTACCTCACGCCCCCTCCGGGCCCGTGCACCCCCCTTGCCACGCTCGTTGATTTCCGCAAGGTCGTGGTACGTGCCTGGGAGAACATCCAGGTGGAGTTCGAGATTCCATCAACGGCTTTCGAGCAGATCGACGCACATGGTCGGCGGAAGTTCGTCACCGGATCCCATCACGTCACGGTCGGACCGGCATCGCCCGGTCCGCGCGCCCAGGCCCTCGGTGCACCCGCAGCATCGACATCCTCGGTCCTGCTCGTTTGATCACAGGCACCCTTTTCGGCAAGACGCATTTCGAGGCAATACCCCTTCATGAGCAGTACCCCTTCGCAGAAGCTCTCCGTATGGGAAAAGGTCGGCTACAGTGCGGGCGATGCAGCCGCCAACTTCGTCTTCATGACGATGGTGCTCTTCCAGCTCAATTTCTACACCGACGTTTTTGGACTCTCCGCAAATGTGGCGGCTGCGATTCTCCTCTGGCCTCGACTCTGGGATGCCGTCTTTGACCCGCTCATGGGTGTCCTCGCTGACCGTACACGCACCCGCTGGGGCAGGTTTCGCCCTTGGATACTTTGGACCAGTGTGCCCTGGGCCGTGGTCATGGTGCTCGCCTACACGACCCCGCAGGGATGGGGCATGGGCATGATGATCGCCTACGCCGGCATCACCAATGTCGCCCTCATGACCCTGTACTCGATGAACAACATGCCCTACTCCGCCCTTGGCGGAGTCATGACGGGAGACCCTGACGAGCGCACCCGCCTGAATTCCTATCGCTTCGTTTCCGTCAATCTTGCGCAGTTCATCGTGGGAGGATTCACGCTGCCGCTCGTCGCGAAGTTTGCGCAGGGTCACGATCGTCAGCACGGGTGGCAGGTGACCATGTCCCTCTGGGCTGCGCTCTGCCTCGTTCTTTTTCTCGTGACGTTCTTTTCGACCCGGGAGCGCGTGCAACCGGTTGCAGAAATCAGAAGCACACCTCGGCAGGATTTTCGCGATCTGCTGCGGAATGGACCTTGGCTCGCCCTTGTCTGCTACACCCTCTTCCATTTCGCCCTGCTCGCCTACCGGGGCGGGGCGCTGTACAACTACTATCACCACTACGCCGACAAGACGGCGATGTTCGACTTCGTTGCCGCGCTTGGCCTCACCGACGACGCTGCGGCGCCGAAACAAGGTCTCCTCGAATTCCTCGGGTATATCGTTCACGGTGGACGTGAGGCAGCCGCTCAAAGCAATGTGGCCGATGTCTTCAACAGCATCGTCAATATGTTAGGCACCGCCACGACCATTGTCGGCATCGTGGCGTCGGCGGGTTTGTCCGCGAGATTCGGAAAGAAGACCATCGCACTTCTCGGATTCTCTCTGTCCGCAATGAACGCCTTTGTATTCTATCTGCTGCCTCCCACGGGCGTACAGGGCATGATACTCCTCACTGTCACGGGCTCGCTTGTCTATTCACCGACCATCGCAGTCATGTGGGCCATGTACGCCGACGCCGCCGATTTCTCCGAATGGCAGACGGGGCGTCGCTTCACGGGCATGGTTTTCGCCACCATCGGATTTTCCCTGAAAGCCGGCCTCGCCATGGGTTCAGCCGCATTCTTGTGGCTGATGGAAGGCGTGTGGAATTATGACACGCGATCCCCGGGTGCACCCGACGCCATCGCGGGATACCAGTTTTCTGGCAGCATCTCCGTGGGACTCCTCTTTCTTGGCTGCGTTCTCTGCGTCGCCCTGTGCGGCCTGAATCGTACCGTCACCCGGCGCATGGGCATGGAACTCGCTGCACGCCGCAGCGCCGCTGCTACCTGAACCCACGCGGGTTCCTCCACCGCTTTGGCGATTCAGTTCGGCTTGCGCTTCCCCTGTCCGCTCTCGGGCGGCCCCAGGTAGCTCGTTCGAACTCCTCCCGTATCGATCACGATGCGTTCGAGCACCACACCAGGGGTGACCCTCCAAAACTTCAGGACGTGCACGCCGGGTTTCTCAATCGGGAGACGCACGCGTGCCTTGACTACACCCTCGCCCACTGCCGTTTCCCAATCCCTCGAACCGACTTCGGTTCCCAGGCGCAGAATGTGTGGAGGAGAGTCGTCAAACGAAACAGCGAAGCGAAGGGGGGCGTCTGGGACAAAATCGAGCGACGGTGCGCACTCAAGTTCGACCGACAGCTCACCTGCCGAGTGGAAGAACACGTCGTAGGCGAGATGCGGCGAGTCGCCACCCGGCTCGCTCACGGCCGCGAGTACCGGGAAGGTCGTCACCCCTCCAAGACTGCGTCCAAATCCCGAAAGCGTCTTCCACTCGATCCCCTTCCCCGCAACAGCCCGATGGTAGTTCGGGGCCTCAATGGCAATAGTTCCATCGCTTTCCACAAACGAGTCCGCGGCAGCGGGGCGATTGTCGATCGGCACCAGGATCGTCAACGGTGCCGTGCCTGCGCCAGAGCGGACATCGATCCTGCCCTCGGTGAGACCCGTAGGCACCTGGCTCCAGTCCACAACAACCTCGACGCGCAGGTCCGGCCCCACCTCACCGGATTGTACGGATGGCTTGAGCCACGGATGGCTCGTCTCTATCCGGAATCCCACCGGACGTATCCCGCGATTGAATACATCGAACCAGCGCGACTTCGGTCCGTAGGGACTGATCACGGGCAGACGCGCCGTCGCAGGCACAGGATAGTCACCTGGTCGGGCGGCCGGGTCCCCCTCGACCGAGATCGCCAATTCTCCCGTTTCCGGGACCTGAACCTCCGTCACGGCAGGCATTGCATCTCTCACCGGCTGCTGCCAGGTCACATAGCCAAGATGCGTCTGGTCCATCATGTGGCGCCACTTGCCATCGAGCAGCGCATCCCAACGTTGCCGCAGCGACGCATCGTCTGCGAAGAGTGCCCGTGCCTTGTCAGCGAGAGCATTTGTGGAGGCGCGGCCCTGTGTGGCAAACAACCTGTTGCGACCAACAGCGAGGTTGAGCTCGGTGACGATCCGGCAGGCCACGATCGGATGCTGCACCAGTTGAAAGAATGCGGGGACGAAATCCGCGGACAATTCCCGTACAACACGGAATGCGCGATCCTCGAGCCCGCGCCATTCTTCCAGAACGCGTTCCGCCTCTCGGTAGTTGACCAGACTGAACGTGTCGGGAGACAGCATTTCGGGCTTACGTCGGCCGTTCAGTTTCGTGTAGCCATTGATCAATGCCGCAATCTCGGCAGCATGAGCCCCACCGAACTGACGTTCCGCCCAGTGACGGGAATAGGCTTTGAGCCCTGCTTGGTCCACTTCCTCCGGTCGCCAGGCATAGCGGAGGAAAAACTCGATCGGAAACTCCATCGGCTTCAGGTCGCCGACATTCACAATCCAGATGCGGTCTGCGCCATGATCCCAGGCGAGGTGCATCTGTTCCCAGATCTTGGTGATTGGGATGGTGTTCAGCCACTTGTAGTTCCGCGGGTCGCCCACGTAGTCAAAATGATAATACACGCCAGCTCCTCCGCTGCGTTTCCTTTCCCTTTCCGTAGGCAGCCGCCTCAGATTGCCCCAGTTGTCATCACACCAGAGCAGAGTCACATCGTCGGGAACCCTCATCCCGTGCTCGTAGTAGGCCTGCACCTCCTTGTAGAGCGCCCACAGTTGAGGCACCTTGTCCTCTGGCCGACCAAAGTTTTCACGGATGATTCCACGCTGATCATTTACGATCCGCTCGAGTAGCTCGACATTCGTTTCCTCGGACATGGCAAGGTCGCCATCGCCGCGCATGCCGACGGTGATGATGCTTTCGAAATTGTGGTTCCGCCTCAGACCCTCCGTCCAGAACCTGCGCAGCGTATCGCCATTCGCGACATAGTTCCAGGGGCCCTTGCCGTGTCGCTTCCATTCCTGCTGCGCACGCATCATCGGTTCATGATGGGAGGTTCCCATGACGATTCCGTAGCTGTCGGCAAGTTTGGGAGATTCAGGATCATCCTCGTTGAAGGCATTGCCCCACATGGCCAGCCAGAGGTAATTGCCGCGCAATCGGAGAAGCAGCTCAAACACCTTCGCGTAGAATTTCGAGTTGAGCCCACCGAACTTCTCATGGGCCCATCCGGTGAGCGCCGGAGCCTCATCGTTCAGGAAGATGCCGCGATACCTGACGGACGGCCCCGGATCCATCCACGGTCTTGCACGGACATAAACAGACGTTTGCCGCTGCACAGGAACGTCGGCCCACCAATACCAGGGAGACACGCCCATCGCGTAGGACAACTCATAGATCCCGTAGATCGTGCCTCTCTTGTCGCTGCCTGCGATGATCAGCGCGCGCGGCACACCCGGAAAGGGTTCGATCACTTCCACAAGCTTAAACGCCTCCCATCGGCCACGAATGCGCGCTACATCGAGCTTTCCCCGGGTAATCAAGCCGTCAATCAGTGTGCTCCGACCGATTGTTCCCACGATTATCGGCACCGCTGAAAGCGAAGCCCGTGGCTCCTCCGCAACCTGCAAGATGGGCCTCATGCCAGTGACCCGTTCGAAGTCCTCCGCCAGATCGCCTGCCGCCCGCTTCACTCCGGGCCAGTCATTCGCGGCCACGACGAGTGGAGAAACCCGCCCCTCTCCGGCCACCATCAACGCCGACGGACTTGGAGTAAACTGGACCAACGGGGCCACGTCCTCCGCGAATATCACCGGAGCGGAAATCACCAGCACCAACGGAAGGGTTCGCGACAGGAGCATGTTGAGTGTATTCATCCCGTTCGCATCGGCATTTCCTCAGCGAGGAACCTTGATCGTCCGCTCCGGCGACGTGCCAGAATTCAAGGAGAAGGTGCTCACATGGGTATGCGTGCCCGATGTCACCGTGACTCGGTAGTCCCCAAAAAAGCCTCGCCCCTCCCACCGCCCTTGCGTATCGGTCTTCGCCTTGAATTCACTTCGCCAGCGGCGCAACACAAGGTCCTTGTAGACGCCCGCACTTGGTTTCTCCGACCAATCTTCCCGATACATGGCGGCGGATGGCCGCCAATGGCGACCCTCCCAGAAGCCCCAGAACTGCACGCCGATAACGCTTGGGTGACTGAACATCAGGATAAGAAAGTCACGCGTGAAATCGGCCTGCAGTTCCTCATCGCTGGTCCAGACATCGAACTCGGTGACGCGCACAGGCAGGTGAAACTCCCTTTGATAACGATCAAGCACAGCGAGAATATTCTCAGGTGCGTTGGGCCTGCCGTTGAAATGTGCCTGGAGTCCGAGGCCGTCGAGCGGCGCGTGATGTTCAAGGAGGTAGCGCGCCGTCCGTTCGAAATGCTCCACATGGGCGAGATCGGTTGTAGCGTCATGATTTGAGAAGTCGTTCAGGAACAGCCGGGCATGCGGCAGCTCCTCACGCGCAACCCTGAACCAGGTAACCATGATCTCGTTACCAAACAGGTCCATCAGGTCGTGATTCGTAAAGGGCTCGTTGAGTACATCCCATTCTTCCAGCAGCCCCTTCGTTGCTCGTGCAATCGCCCGGATATGATCGAGCACCAGGGACGGAATTTCACCCTGCCTCGGAGTGTCCAAAAGAGCCTGCACTTCGCGCGGAAGGTTCTTGCGCCCCGGCCATACAAGCACGTGGCCGCGCGTGTGAAAGCCGCGGTCGTGCAGCCAGCGCAGGCCAGTCAGGGTTTGTTCCCGTATGGAAGCCCTTCCCCAATCTCCCTGCCAGGCGGGCCATTTGAGATCATTCTCGGTGCTTGCAGCGTTGAAGAGCTCCTGAAGGACCTCCCGGTAGCGCAGGTTGTCGGGAGAGTCGACGACCAGGCGCTCCATCTGCAAGGCGGTGCCCCATTCAAAGGCGGATCTCGTCTGCTCGATCGTCACGGTCGCATCCTCGAGCGGACGTCCGTCTGAGTCCGTGACCCTCAGCCCGATTCTTCCCTTACGAATCTTCTCAATCCGTTCCATGGCCTCCTTTCTCCATTGGGCTCCCGGTTCGCGTCCTGCATACGAAAACCGGGTGCGTGGGAGCGCAGACAACTCGAGCGAGCGCCCATAGTGGATTGCTGAAATTCCTCCGATTTCAACACTCTGCCTCTTGAAGCCAAATCGCATCATGATGGCGGCCTCTCCAGGGGCAAAGGCCTGCGCCCAAGTGAATGGCACCAGGATTTCCTGCCACGCACGCGTCAGCGGAAAGTCGCCTTCATAGCTGCTGTTCCAGTCAACACCGTTGCGCCGGATGACGAGCAGCACGCGCGCCGTGCCTGTTTCATCCTCACTGCCGCGGGACCGGGCAAAGAATCGGATCATGCCTATATCTCCCTTTGCAACCGGGCGACCCGTGAGCGCACGGAGTTCAATCGCCGCCGCCGAGCCCGTGTCCCTCAACGTATCGACACGCCAGGCCTTGTCGAATTCCGGTCCAACAGTATCTACAATCTGAAAGCGCGCGTTGCCAGAGGTATTCCCGGCGTGCGGTACAAATGTCTCCAAGGCGTCACCGACAACCAGCGGTTCGCCCGTCGGCAGTGAGGTCCGCGCAACTCCTGAGTAATTCGCACCCGTTTCAACTGCTGAAAGCGGCAGTGACACCATATCCGCGAGAAACGCGAAAGCCAGCGCGCAAAACGCATTCGTTCTTACGGTTTGAAGAATAGACTGGAGTTTCATCGGTCGCGGCGGTTCAGCACATGCTGAAAAGAAATTCAATTGGGTTCAAACTGGAGATTGGATCCTCAACCGACTAAATCGGCGATCGGTCAATGCATGGACTTGAATGATCGCCTCGGATTTCAGTGTCGTGCATCCGATATCAATAGAAAGTGCCGAAGATCAACAACGCGGGCCATTTCGGCATAACCCGCGAGCGAGGGATGCAGGTGGTCGCCACTGTCAAAGGCGGATGCGAGTCGAGTTGGATTCTCAGGATCTCTCAAGGCGGCATCGAAATCGATCACCGCGTCAAACTGCCCACTCGTTCGAATCCACTGATTTACCGTCTGCCGGTCGGCCTCACCGTCCTCACTCCAATAGAATCCCGCACCGGCGTAGGGAGTGAGTGTTCCTCCGATGACGATCATGTCTTTCGCATGAGCCCGCACAATGATCTGTGAAAGTGCATGAATGATGTCGGCTGCGGACGCGTAGGGTTCACCTTTTTCGCGTGCGGAAAGTCTCGTGCCGATGTCGTTGATGCCGGCGAGTACTATGACCCAACGCGCTCCGGATTGGGCAATCACATCGCGATCAAACCGCGCCAGAATGTTGGGGCCGAGTCCATCTCGCAGCAGCCGATTTCCACCGATGCCCTGATTGAGGACAGCGATGCGATTGCCGGGCCCCTGTTCCTGCAGTCGTCGCGCCAGCACATCTGTCCACCGGTCATTGCCATCGGTCGTCGTGCCGTACCCGTCGGTTATGGAGTCCCCGAGCACGACAATCGCCGCGGCCGGTCTCTCGCTCTCCACCTCCAGGCCGGACAGGAAGTACCAGTGCACAATTTTTCGAGCAGCGACCTGTCGGAATGTATCCGAATCGGTTTCCGTCGCAAGATAGGACGTCGTGCGCGAGCCAGGGTGAGTGGTGAGCATCTCCGGCACCTGGATGAGACGCATGGTGATCGCGACGTCCGCCAACGCTGAGAGTTTAAAGTCCGCGGGATCTGAAAGCATCACAGCCCCCGGGGAAATCGAAACCTCATTTCTTCCGTTGAACGTCAGCGGACATGTGCTCTGTGCGCGCAGGCTGTCTCCCTTCTCCACACAAGCAAGCCGGACATCACGCAGGACAAGCGGGGTCATCCCGAATGCATTGCTCAAGCGCAACCTTGCCCGGTCGCCTCCCAAGGACACACGCATGACCTGCCGCAAGGTGCCACCTGCCAACGGCAGCTTGTCCTTGGAGGCCGAATCGGGAAATACCGCAGTGGCCCATGTCCCAACCCAGGATCCGGCGACACCCAGCGGCAGCAACGCGCAGAGCATCAGCCAGGCAACAAATCCCGTTCTGCTCGAAACGATGCTCATGAGAAAATCACGAATGGGACGACGGATCAGTTTGGAAAGATCAGGGCGCGCGTAAAATTGACGGTCGTGCGCCCGACGTCACAACGAACTGGCCTCCTTCCGTGGAGAAGGAGGCCACGTGCACACAGCCGATTCGTCGGTTCAGAACGTGAAGGTGTTCGTGAGCAGCCATTCACGATTTGGCGCGATGCGAGCAGAAGCCACGGTTTGTCCGTCCGGCTGCACCGATATCGGAATGAGTTCATCCTTGCCGAGAATGTTGCGCGCATTGAGCTGGATCTTCCAGCCGATGCGTTTGCTGAGTTTTCGTTCGTAACTGAGCCACACATCGAGGAAATCCTCCGAGGGTCCGTAATAGGGCTTGGACAGGTCAAAGGAGTAGGTGCTGGCGTTGACGGCGACAACCGGGTAACCGATCACCATCTTGTCCTGCCAACGATAGCTGCCACCCACACCGACATTGCGGAGAAAGTTTTCCTTAAAGGTGTAGTTGGTGATGATATTGTAGCGCCATTTGCGGAGTTCGGATGAAGCCGCGCCTTCCTGCAGTTTGAGAAGCGTCCAGCTCCCTGCGGTGTTGTTCCACTGCTGAAGAAGCGTCTGGGCTGTTGGACCGCCCGAGAACATGCGCATTTCACCCGCAGGACCTGCAAGTTTTTCGGCAATATACTTCACAAACTCGGCCGCCTCCGCGCCACCCACATTGGAAAGCGAAGCCTCCGTCTTCGATGCATTGAAACTGATGCGCCAGTTGGGCAAAGGATTGGCCGTGAACTCAAACTCATAGCCCTTCGAGACCGTATCCGATGTCAGGGTCAGCCCCTGCGGCGTGCTTCCTCCCCATATCTTGTAGGCCTGGACCTGGGCAGGGTCCGGATTGCTCAGGTTGGTGGGAGGCGTGAACCCCCAGAACTGGTAGAACTTGGCGGGCATGTGCGCCTGGATGTCGTTCCACGCGGCGATCGATGCATTTTCCCTGGCAGTCGCCTGCTCCTGGGTTTCTCCCTTGGCCGTGTCGGGGTCGAAGTTGTAGCGCCATTCGTTGGAACCATTGGCGGTATCCAGCGTGTAGGCATTGAGATTGTACAACATCACATTTCTCCACCGCAGACCGTAGCTGATGATGTCGCCGAACATGCTGAGATTGCTCATCTGCGTCGCCGAATCCTTGACGGAGGCCTCGTATTTGACTGCGCGGAAGGAGTACTTGCCATCCTTTGTCGACAGCAGGACGCCATAGTCCTCTGTTTTTCCGGTAGGATTGCCGAGCACGTCGCCGTAGAGGTTGCGCCGGGTGCCCGCGATCTCGAAGTTGTCCGAGGTGTTGTAGGAGACACTGACATTGATCGGCAGCGGATCTCTGCTGAAGAGCTTGTTGATGTGAAGAACGGCTCCCTTGCTGAGGGAATGGCTCTTGAGCTCGCTGGCATACGTCGACGGCAGCGAATAGATGGACGGACTCAGGTTGAGCGTATTGCGCAGAGTCGTCACCGGTGCCGTCACATCCTTGCCGCGCACGACGTCATAACGCCAGCCAAGCGTTCCAACCAGCGCACCGTTCCACCAGTAGCTCTGCCATGTGCCGGCGTAGGAGCGGGTCTTTCTGAGAGCCTTGGCAGCGTTTGTCGTCAGGCTCTCGTCGCCATCGGCATGACGAAGGATGTCGAGATAGTAGTTGGTGTTCCAACCGACATAGTTCGCGGGATTTGAAGCCTGCGTATAGGCATCGGTGCCGTAGACGTTGACAAGCGATGCGGGTACCGTCCATGCCGCACCGGGCGAGACTGTGCTGAGGGCGTTCCATTGGGAACTGAAGTGGTAGAGGGCGCCGTCATTGAGCACAATGGGCGTGCTGATTCCCGGGATGTTTGCGTCGGAGGCGGCATTCTTCGCAGCCAGCGACGAACCGAGGTAGATCATCGAAATCGGTGGCCGATCATTGAAGGGCAGCGGAACACCCGTGTACGTGTCGAACGCGGGGCTCGTGGCATAGAGGTTCCAGGTGCGATTCTCGGACGCGTACTTTTCGGCGCTGTAGACCCCATTGAACCGGTGCACTCCAATCAGCTTGCTGAGAAATTCGTTGCGGAACACGTCCTTCGAGCGGAATTCACCGAAGATCGCACCACGGACAACCTCGCGATCGCTCTCATAGGAGCGCCCGCCGCCGCTTCCCTGCACGTAAGGCCGGCCAACATTGGGATTCGCCTTCAGGTCCTGGAAGTTCTGCAGGATGTCGATATCGATGGTGGGTGCGCCGAAGAGATTTTCATTGGCCCTCCGATACTCCTGCTTGTCATAGGTCAGCTCAAGACCGACGCGATCGCTCCAGCCTGTCTGGGAAAACGAGACATTGTAGGAGTTCCACTTCTCCTTTTCCCACTTGTTTGGTCCATCGATGAGCGTGTCGTAGAAGTTGAAGATCGACGGATCGGTGAGGGTTGTTTCGCGGTATTGCCCGTATTGGTAACCTGGCAGTTTGGCCTGTGTGGCATAGGCCGGGAGTCCATTCACGCCGTAGAAAACCGCCGAATAACGCCGTCCGATGATCGCACCATTGTTGGCGCGGACCGTGCCGTCGGGGTTGAGCGATCCCTTGTTCATGTAGCCTCCGTAAATCGTGTAGAGTTGGTTGGTCGTGCCATCGATGAAGTAGTAGGGCTGCTGGTCGTTGCCGCGACGGGCGATCCAGGCATTGTACTCCGGGTCGGCAGGGCGAAGCTGCCCCATGCCGTCGCCGCCGACCGCGGGCGTGTCCTCGCGCTCAGCCATGTAGCTGTTCTGAAGCAGGAGCTTCCCCATGCCGGGTATCGCGCCCGATTTCGGCAGAAACCAGGGGGTGATGTGATCGTTCGGGGGCACCGTGCGCGGCCGGTTGGCGTCGATGTCGCCATGCTCAAATTTCGCCCGCACGCTGGTGTGAAAATCACCCCGGTTGAAGAGGCGCGGATCGAACCGGATCGCACCATAAACGCGTTCATCGTCCTCAAAGGCGCGTTCCTGCTGGAACTTCTCGTGGTCCCATAATCCGATGAGGCGGATCGCCAGTGTCTTGTCGACCAGTTCCTTGTTGATATCCAGCGTCGCCCGCTGGCTGCCATGGGCGTCAAGCCGGATCTCCGCACTGTTCCTGTCGCGAAGTTCGGCGTTTCGCAGCGACGCGTTGATGATGCCGGCCGGCTTGCCCAGGCCAAAGAGAATGGAGTTGGGTCCGCGCTGAATGTCGACGCGATCGATGTTGAATCCATCCCATGGTATGTCCGAAACGAAGAAATCGCGGGCGTTGTCCGCGGCACTCAATCCGCGCACGCGATTGTTCGAGGAGGGTGACGCCAGGGTGCCCGATTCATCGACGCTTGTGCCGTTGCCCAGACCCGCATAGGTCGAACTCACCCCGCCAACCTCCGCATTGGTGGTGTACTGCAGTAGGGTCGTATTTCCGGTGGCACCGATGTCAGCCAGAAACTCCTTGGTGTAGACGGAGATTGCGGAACCGACGTCGGCAAGGTTCGTGCGTATCCGGGTGCCGGCAAGCGTTTCCGTGGCAACGTATCCGCGATCCGCGGTGGCACTCACCTCGAACGGGGTCAACCGGACGACTTCATCCGCAGCGGAGGTCTCCTCTGATCGCGTTTCGAGGTCTCCGGTCCGCAGACCGGACCGCTGGGCATTGGAGGTGGCAGTGTCTCCGGCAGGAGGCACGGTTTGGGCAAGTGACGGCCATGCAGCGGCCAGCAGGGCGAGTGCGGTCAACGAACGCGTTGCTCTTTTCATATGCGGGGTGATGCGGTGTGGAGGGTGGAGCCCGTGTGCGGGCGCGTGAACGAGGCGGTGGATTGCTCCATGGGTGATCGGTCTCGGGGAGAAAGGCCGGATGAGGTTGAGGTGCCGACAGCCAACAGCGGCATAAGGATGAAATCAAAGGAGCAATTGGTCTAACATTAGCGCACTCCGTCCCTCATTCGGTTGTCGAGATGAATCCGCATGCCCGGCTGACACATGTCTTCATCCCGGGCAGCCGAACATCACGAATACCCTCCAACCTCGGTCGCGATCCATTCGTCTCCTTGGAGGACTGCGTCGCGTTCCGTTGCTGACACCACCCCTGCTTTGGGGGTACCCTCTCCGTCAACATGACCGACTATCTGTCTGAAATTCTCAAAGCGCGCGTCTACGATGTCGCTCTCAAATCGCCTCTGGACAAGGCGCCTGCGCTTTCCGCGCGTCTCAACAATACACTGCTCCTGAAACGCGAGGACCTGCAGAGCGTCTTTTCCTTCAAGCTGCGCGGCGCGTACAACCGGATGGCCCGCCTGGCGCCCGCCGCCCTCGCGCGTGGGGTGATCTGCGCCTCTGCCGGCAATCATGCCCAGGGCGTCGCGCTTGCGGCGAAACGCCTCGGAGCCCGGGCGGTCGTGGTCATGCCCGTCACCACACCGCTCGTCAAAGTCCATGCCGTGCGCACGCGAGGAGCGGAGGTCATCCTGCACGGCGACACGTTCGACGAGGCCAATGCCGAGGCGCAGAGGTTGCGTAAACGCGAGGGTCTGACCTTGGTGCATCCCTTTGATGATCCTGGGGTGATTGCCGGCCAGGGCACCATTGGAATGGAAATCCTGCAGCAGCAGCAGGGACCGCTGCATGCCATTTTTGTGCCCATCGGCGGAGGAGGCCTTGCCGCAGGCATCGCCAGCTACGTCAAACGCGTGCGACCGGAGGTACGGGTGATCGGCGTCGAGCCCTCGGATTCCAACGCGATGCAGCAATCACTCCAGGTCGGCCGCAGGCTCAAACTGGCGCATGTGGGTCTCTTTGCTGATGGGGTCGCCGTCAGACAGGTGGGACGCGAAACCTTCCGGCTCTGCCAAAGGTACCTCGATGACATTGTGTCCGTGGATACCGACGACATCTGTGCCGCCATCAAGGATGTCTTTGAGGATACCCGCGCCGTGCTGGAGCCCGCGGGCGCACTCGCGGTCGCCGGAGCCAAAGCCTATGTCGAAAAGCGGCGCCTCCAAGGCAAGGTGCTCGTAGCGGTGGCCTCGGGAGCGAACCTCAACTTCGACCGCCTCCGCTTCATCTCCGAGAGCGCCGAACTCGGCGAACACCGCGAAGCGCTTCTGGCTGTCACGATTCCCGAAGCCCCAGGCAGCCTGAAGCGCTTTTGTGAGAAGCTGGGGAGACGCAATGTCACGGAATTCAACTACCGGATCGCGGACGCCCGCAGGGCACATATCTTTGTCGGCGTGCAGGTGAGCAATCGCTCCGAAGGAGGAAGGCTGGCCGCGCACCTCACCCGGCAGGGATTCAGGACGCTGGACCTCACGAACAACGAAATGGCGAAGCTCCACCTGCGCCATCTGGTCGGCGGTCGCTCCGGGCTCGCCCAACACGAGCGGCTCTTCCGGTTTGAATTTCCGGAGCGACCTGGTGCGCTCGTGCGATTCCTGTCATCGATGCCGGCCGACTGGAACATCAGCCTCTTTCACTATCGGAACCATGGCGCGGACTACGCCCGGGTGCTTGTCGGGCTGCAGGTCCTTCCCGGCTCAGGCAGGAAGCTGATGCGCTTTCTTAAAGACCTCGGTTATCGGAACTGGGACGAGACAGACAATCCCGCCTATAAGATTTTCCTGTAAGCGGGACTGTCCCGAGCGGTCAGCAATCCTTATGCCCACGCTGCAGCTGGGCCCAGGCATGCCGGTGTGCGAACCGCGTCGACTGCGGTTCGCACCGTGCGCATCCTCAAGGTCCTAGGGATTGTGGATGACCTGGCTCGTGACATTCACTCCGTTCCGCATCAGCACCCCGCGGTTGGCTTGTGCGGGGGCGGGAACGCCGTGGGAGCTGGTCCCGGCAACCATGTACACGTCGGAGGCATCGCCGAAGCTGATCCCCTGTCCATTGGGCTGATAGAGATCTCCTCCCGTGATGGAGATGCGTCCGGTATCGATGGGCCCCGTCAGCAGGAACGGTGCTGCGGTTCCATTGGCCGATACATTGTGAAGGTTAAGCGGTCCTGCAAACCTCACCCCAGGTGCATAGATTCCCGTATACCCCGTGTCGCCGAAGAGCTCCGTGCTCCCCACCCGTACGCCGCTGAATCGTCCGGTTGGACTCTGGATCGCGATCAATCCCAGGTCGGCAAATCCATCGTAGGTTGCACCCGTAACATAGAGCGCCGGATTGGGATTGGTCATGACTCCCACCGTGTAGATGCCGAGATTGGTGTTCTCCGTCGCACCCACGAGATAGATGCTGACCTGTCCGCGCATGTACTGAACCGTGGGCTGGTTGTACTTCACCGGAGTCGCGGGTCCGGTGGCGCCAGCCATCTGAACCGTTACGGATCCCGGACCGCTGAATTCGAGTTGGACGATGTCATCGTTGAGATCGAGGAAGGATGCCCGCACGATCTGCCCGGGGTCGGACGTATAGGTCGCGGCGGTGCCCGTGATCAAAAGCTGATCATAGACGTTTCCGTTCGGATGATGGATGTCGCCGGCAAATTCATAGGCCGTTCCCGTGACCTTCGTGGTAATTTCCGGAGCCACAATCGCCCCGGCGCTCTCCGTGGTGCCAGCCTCCGTATAGACCACCAGGCTGTAAATTCCCGCGCTGGCCGACTGCACATTGGTGAGTGTGTAAGTGGAACTCTGCGCCCCGGGGATTTCGATTCCGTTGCGTTTCCATTGGTACGCAAAAGGACCCGAGCCCGCCACGGTTGGGCTCAACGTGACGTTTCCTCCGAGGGGAACGCCTTGCGACGCGGGCGGCACCGGGACCGAGGGAAGCACGGGTGCTGACGCACCGGATATCACGAGCCTATAGGTGCCGGCATCACCATCGTTGTAGCCCGTGATCAGGATCACGTGCAGGCCAGTTGTCGTGACCGGATAGGAGGTTGTAGCAGCCGTACCATTGGCCACGTTTCTAACGACATTGCCTCCGGTGTCGAAGATGGCGACGGCCGGCGTGAATGCATTTCCTCCCGACAACTCGGTGGCGGTTACATTGATGGTTGTTCCCGCAGTGCCTAGGACAACATAGGCATCGGCATCACCCAGGGTGATCGTGCCGTCTACCCCCGCCGTACTCCCAATCTTTCCTCCTTCATCTCCAGCAGGCACCTGAAGTGGAGTGGTTGGAGTTCGAACGAAATGAAAGTTGTACGTGCCCGCATCACCATCGTTGTATCCGCTTACGATCGCTGTATAGGTGCCCGCCAGGTTGCAGCGAAAACCTATGCGGGAATCAACGGTGTCATAGTCGTAAGTGACCAAGGCACCATTCGGATCGAAAACATGGAGCAGCGGACTAAAGGCGGTGCCTCCCGATGCTTCGCCGACGCGGAAATAGAGGTAGTCATTGACATACGCGTTGACAGTCCAGGCGTCCATGTCGCCAACCGTGATGTTTCCCACGTGATTCAGGCCATTGGTAAGCGGACCTCCTTCATCCCCTGCAGGAACCAGCGGGATGTTCGGCACCTGGTAGTAGGTCAGCCGATACGTGCCGGCATCACCGTCATTGTAGCCTGAGACAACAAAAGTATAAATTCCTGTCAGGTTTGCGCGGTGAGCGATCCTTGCGTCGACGGTGTCGTAGTCATACGTCACCAGAGCACCGCTGGGGTCAAACAGGTGGACCAACGGGGAGAAGGCCGTGCCACCCGAGGTTTCACCCACGCGAAAATTCAGGTACTGGCCGGCAGTCGCATTGACGGTCCAGAAATCAAGATCGCCCACGGTAATGGAACCTGCGTAGTTCTGTCCGTTGGTGAGCGGTCCTCCGTCGTCACCCGCCGGAATAATCGGTGTATCCGGTGTCTTCGAATAGGTCAGCCGATAGGTGCCGTTGTCGCCATCGTTGTATCCGGAAACAAACAGGGTGTAGACGCCACTGAGCGTCGTGCGATGACTGATCCTGGAATCGACGGTATCATAATCGTAAGTTACCAGCGCGCCATCCGGACCATACAGATGGATAAGAGGTGAGAAGGCATTGCCACCCGACACCTCACCGACGCGAAAATTCAAATACTGACCGGCAGTGGCTGTGACCGTCCATGCGTCGACATCACCCACGGAAATCGTGCCGTTGTAATTCTGGCCGGAGACAAGCGGCCCGCCTTCATCCGCCGGCGGCACCACAAATGCCCCCGGACTCTTGAACGCGTTCAGCATGTAGGTGCCATTGTCTCCGTCGTTGTAACCGGTTACCATCAACGTATAAGTTCCGGAAATTGTCGCACGGTGGGCGATTCGCGCATCCACGGTGTCGTAGTCGTAGGTCACCTGTGCACCGTTTGGATCATAAAGATAGATCAACGGACTAAAGGCATTGCCTCCGGAAACCTCGCCGACCCTGAAATAGACGGATTCCCCCGCCGTCATCGTCACGGTCCATGCATCAATATCACCCACGCCAATCGTTCCTTGTTTGTTTGCACCCAGTTCGAGCGCACCGCCTTCGTCACCTGTGGGCACGACAAAGGAAGCCGGCGTTAGAAAGAAGTACAGCCGGTACGTGCCCGCCTGGGTTGCGGAGCTGCCGGAAACGGTGGCAGTATAGGTTCCTGCTACCGTTGCCCGATGCGCCGCGATGCGGGCGCTTGCTCCGCCCGTGTCGAATGTGATGAGAGCATTGTTCGGTCCATAAAGCGCAATCTTCGGACTGAAGGCGGTGCCGCCGGTCAATTCGCCTACGGCCAGATTGATTGTCTGGTTCACTTCCACCGTGAATGTCCACGATTCGGTCCCGCCTGCGATGATCGTGCCATCCTTGTTCTCACCCGAGGAAATGGGCGCGGCCTGGAGTGCCACAGCCATTCCGAATAATCCCGCAATAAACCCGCCTGCGAATCTGCAGAGTTTCATTTTGTGTCTGGGTCCACTGACAGCGACAACACGCACGGCAATCAGCGAAGGGGCTGGTTGACGAACCGCGCGGTACCGAGCAGGCGCCGACGCTACTCTTGGTGGAGGGGATTGACTAGAAGTTTTTGCCACCTTTTTTGCCCAATGGAGATCCGCGCCAGCGGATCCCCTTCTTGCATGCCAAAGAAGCCGTGCCGATTCGCGTCCAAGCATGGCATCGCAGTGCTTGCGTGCCGAAGCCGCCCCAGCAACATGGAAGGCATGCTTTCCTGCCCTTTTTGCCATGGAAACCCCTGAAATCCTGCAGCGCATTGTTGCCTCCCTTCTCGCTGGGCTCCTGCTTGGTCTCGAACGTGAGCGCCGGGGCCGCGCAGCCGGCCTGCGCACGACCATTCTTGTCTGCATGGCCGCAACGATCGCCATGATTCTGTCCGACATCTATTACACCAACCATGTCACCGATGCGGGCCAGGGCTGGCGCCCCGACCCCGGACGGCTCGGGGCGGGCATCCTCACCGGCATGGGTTTCCTGGGCGCGGGGGTCATCATCCGCCAGGGACCCACGGTCCAGGGCGTCACGACCGCGGCATTGATGTGGTTTTCAACCGTCATCGGGTTCTGCTTTGGCAGCGGCCAGATGTTCCTGGGCATGTGCAGCGTTCTCGTCGCCACCCTGGCGCTCTATGGTCTTCCATTCCTCGGAGCCCGTATCCCCATTGAGCAGAACTTTGTCCTGACGGTGGTCTCGCGAAGGGGTGCCGCCATCCACCAGGATCTTCTGGACAAGCTTCGGCTGCTCAAACTTCGGCCCTTGCTGACCGAAACCTCCCACGACAATCGCAACGAAACCCAGACGAGCGTGGTCAATTTGCGATTCCGGGAGCGAAACCACCCCACCCCCCAGGAGATTGCCGCATCGCTCGCTGCCGAACCGGATGTCGTGACGGTTCAGATACGGTAGTTTCAGTCCTGGCGTGACGTTCGCCGACGCAGCGAATCGAGAAGGACTGCCGCGACAATGATGACCCCGGTGACGATCTCCTGCACCCAATTGGCCAGGCCGAGCTTGGTGCAGCCGTTTGCGACGACACTCATGATGACCGCGCCGACCAGGGTTCCAAGCACGCCGCCCTGCCCGCCGTTCAGGCTCGCGCCACCAATCACCACCGCCGCGATGATATTCAGTTCAAGTCCGACGGTCGTTGTCGGATCTCCTCCGGTCAGATAGCCGAATTGAAGCACCGAGGCGATGCCCGCAAATGCGGCACCAATGATATACACGAGCACCTTGACCCGTTCGACCGGTACCCCGCAGAGGCGGGCGGTCAGTTCGTTTGATCCCACCGCATAGACATGGCGCCCGAAGCGGGTCTGCCGCAGCAGGACCGCCACGGCCACTGCCAGCACCAGCATGAGCCACACACCGAGCGGAAGCGAACCCGCATCACCGAGCCTCATGAAAGCACTCAGCCAGGTTTCATCCGGATAAATCGGCTGCTCCCCCGCCATGCCTTTCGCGGCACCGCGCAATGCGCCCATCATCCCCAAGGTAACCACAAAGGGCAGCAGCTTCAGCCGGGTGATCAACACGCCCGAAACAGCTCCGCACAGGGCCGAGGCTCCGATTCCGACCAGCGCCGCCATTCCAGGCGACATTCCCGCCGTCAGGCAAAGCGCGATCACCACGGTGCCAACTGCGATGATGGAGCCAACCGACAAATCAATGCCCCCCGCAATGATGACAAGGGTCATACCCAAGGATGCGATTCCGATGACCGCCGTCTGCTGGAGAATGATGGCGACGTTGTCCCAGGTGACAAAAGTCTCAAACCGGAGTGCTGCAAAAAGCACGCAGACCAACACCAACCCAACCAACGGTCCTGCGGCGGCAGCCCACCGTCCCAAAGTCATGGAAAAAGCTGTACGGGGTTCTTCGGGTTTCATCAGAGTTGCGGGTCGGTTGAATTCAAATCAGGCCAGGATCCGAGGCTACCCCGAAGAGGCTCCGGTCGCTGCCAACATGATCCGATGCGCATCCCATTCCTCAACGGGCCGCGCGTCGCCCAGCTCACCCCGACACATGACAGCGATGCGATCGCACGTACCAAGCAGCTCAGGCAGATAGCTGCTGACCATGATCACCGCCTTGCCCGCCGCAGCCAACTCGTCGATGAGCTGATAGATGCTCTGCTTTGCGCCGAGGTCCACGCCACGCGTGGGCTCGTCGAGCAACAGCACCTCGCATCTGTTTCTAAGCAGGCGCCCCAGGGCGATCTTCTGCTGGTTTCCACCGGACAACTCGACCGCAGCCTGGCCGGGACCCGCACATCGCACTGCCAGGCGTCGAATCCAGTCACGCGTCTCCGCCTCAAGGCGTTTGGGACGCAGCCAGGCGCCAAGTCGAGGAAGCGTGAGATTCTCCTCCAATGAAAGATTGAGCGCCAGCCCCTCGGACTTGCGGTCCTCGCTCAACATTCCCATACCGCTTTTCCATCGCTGCGTGGGAGTGCCCGCCTGCGAGTCATTCCGAAACTCCACTTGACCTGAGCTGAACTCGTCCAATCCGAAAAGCATGCGGAGGAATTCGCTTCTTCCCGCTCCAACGAGCCCGGCGATGCCAAGGACCTCGCCTCGCCGCAACTCAAGGGAGGCCGACACGTTTTTCAATCCTCCCTTCACATTCACAGCCCTCAGAATCACCTCGCCCGCGGTACGTGAACGCCGTGAATATAATTCGTTCACTTCCCGCCCGACCATGGCGCGAGCAAGTTCACTCGGATTCGTCTGGGGCGTCTCGCACGTGGATACCGTCAATCCATCCCGCAGGACAGTGCAGCGGTCCGTCAGTACCTGGACTTCCTCCAGGAAATGCGAGATATAGATGATCGATTCGCCCTGGTCGCGCAGGGTGCGCACGAGGCTGAAGAGCGCAGCCGCATCCGTGGCTGTCAGGCTGCTCGTGGGTTCATCGAGCACCAGCACCCGGCAGCCCAATGCCAACGCGCGCGCGATTTCGACGAGCTGCTGCTCCGCAACGCTCAGCCTGCCTGCCGGAATATCCAACGAAATGTCAGCACGACCCAGCTTGGAAAGCGCGCTCCGTGCTCTTTCACGGGCATTGCTGTGATTCAGAAAAAATCCACCGGGCTCTGCTCCAAGGACGATGTTCTCGGCAACCGAAAGGTGCGGCGCGATCGCGAGTTCCTGGTTCACCATGACCACTCCTGCCCGCCGCGCAGACTCTGGGGTCTCGGGATGAAACGGTTTTCCCTCCAGTTCCATAGCTCCGGAATCCGGCGGAACAACCCCCGCAAGAATCTTCATCAGCGTGCTCTTGCCGGCGCCATTCTCGCCAATCAATCCGTGAATTTCCCCCGGCCTCACCTCAAGATCCACCCCCTTGAGCGCCTGGGTGGCTCCAAAGCGTTTGCAAATCCCTGAAAGGCGAAGTCGCGCGACGGACATCGCTCCGCGATCAATTGCCAAGCACCTCGCGCACCGCAGGGTCATTCATATTTGCGCGGGTAACGAGCACGCACCCGGTATCGATGGCAGACTCGACTTTCTCCCCTCGGATGGCCTTGACCGCCGTAACCACGCCGAGATAACCCATCTTCGTCGGATTCTGCGCCACGACCGCCTTGAGGTCACCTTTCTTGAGCGCCGCGAGCAGAACGGGCGACGCGTCGAATCCGACAAACGTGCGTTTGCCCGCAAGCCCCGTCTGGCGCAGGGCAAGCAGCATGCCGTGCGTTGACGATTCGTTCGGGCAAAAGATGCCATTCGCCTCACGAATCCTATCGAGAAGATTCATGGCCGCATCCTGCGCCGTCGCTACCGTAGGCCCCGCATAGCGGTTGGTCACGGTGACAACAATCCCCGGGCTCTTGGATATGACCTCCAGAAAACCCTCTTCCCGCTCGGTCGTGCTCGCCGAGCCTTCCATGCAGCGCAGCAGCACGACCTTCCCTTTGCCTGCGAGCAGCCGCACCATCTCTTCGCCGGCAAGCCTCCCGCCGCGCCGGTTGTCCGTCGCCACCAGGCTGACAAAATCCTTTCCGGACTCCGCCTTCAGCGGAGAATCAAAAATGACGACGGGGATCTTCCGTTCCGCAGCACTGCGGACCGGCGCACGCAAGGCGATGTCATCGAGCGGTGCGAGAACGATCGCAGATACTCCGGAAGCCACAAACTGCTCGACAAGGCTGATCTGCTGGGCGCGGTCGTCTTCCTTGAGCGGCCCCTTCCATTTGATTTCCACACCCAGTTCCTTTCCTGCCTTCAATGCGCCGGCCTCCACCGATTTCCAGAAGTTGTGCGTCGTTCCTTTTGGGATGACAGCAATCTGCTCAACGGCAAAAAGAGGCGGGATCAGCGCGAGCCCGACAATGGCGAGGAATACTTTCATGGATTCTTGTGAGGGGTTGTCGGTCGCGCAGGGTCGCAGGATGCAACACGTGAGAAACCGACTCGAACGAAGTGGGTTCCAAGGATCCTAGTGCCTCATCGAATTGCAAACGCCAAAACCGGTGCTTTTGCCAAAGGCGCCGGATTCGATGCGCAGGATCCGCCCCTGCTCCCAGATCGCTTCCACCACAGCCGTAGCGTTGACGACGATGCACCTCATCGATTAGCTTTTTCCACCTTGCCCGCCGCCCGATCGCCCTTTCATCTGCTCACCAAGCCCATCGGCTCGAAATGCAATCTTGATTGCACCTACTGCTTCTACCTCGAAAAGGAAAAGCTCTACGGCGATTCCGGCAGCCCGCGCATGTCGCCGGAGATGTTGGAAACCTACGTGCGCGACTATATTGCCGCGCAGCCAGGCGACACGGTGAGTTTCGCCTGGCAGGGCGGCGAGCCCACCCTCACGGGCCTGGATTTCTACAAGACTGCCGTCGCCCTCCAGAAGCGCTTCGCCAACGGACATCGGATCGAGAACGCCATCCAGACCAATGGCACGCTGCTGGACGATGCGTGGTGCACCTTTCTTCGGGACGAGCAGTTTCTCGTCGGCATCAGCATCGACGGCCCCGCTCACCTCCACAATGCCTATCGCGTCGACCGATCCGGTCGGGCCACCTTTGAACAGGTCGCGAGTGCCGTCGACCTGCTGAGAAAACACGGTGTCGAATTCAACACCCTGACCACGGTCCATCGGCGCAACTCCACGCACCCCCTCGAAGTCTACCGCTTCCTCCGCAACATCGGCTCGGGTTACATGCAGTTCATACCGATCGTCGAACGCAATGCCTCAGCCCGCGCTGCCGAAGCCAATGGGCTCTGGCTCGCACCGCCCCCGGACCACGAGGACGCTGAGGGGCTTGATGCCCAGGTCACCGAGTGGAGCGTGCGCCCCGCTGACTACGGAACTTTTCTCTGTTCAATCTTCGACGAATGGGTCCGCCACGATGTCGGCAGGATTTTCGTACAGCATTTTGATGCCGCGCTCGCCAACTGGCTCGGCGAACCCGCGGGCATCTGCGTCTTCTCCGAAAATTGTGGGCGGGCCCTGGCCATCGAGCACAATGGCGATGTCTATAGTTGCGATCACTACGTCTACCCAAAGTACAGGCTGGGAAACATCCTGAACCAGTCCCTCGGCGCCATGGTGGACTCACCGATACAGGAAGACTTTGGCCGTGCCAAATCTTTGACGCTGCCGAAATACTGCCGCGAGTGTTCCGTGCGGTTTGCGTGCCACGGCGAATGTCCGAAGCACCGCTTTCTCCGCACACCCGATGGTGAGGAAGGACTCAATTACCTCTGTGCGGCGTACAAACGTTTCTTCACGCACATCGCTCCTGCAATGACCACCATGGCGGCGCTGCTGGCAAGCCGGCGCCCGCCGGCCGACATCATGCGCATGCCGCGCGCCCAGTGGCTGCCAGGCAGATTCCCGAATCTCCGCGATCGATCCGGTGGTCCGATGCACTGAACGCGTGCTTCTGGCGCGCTTGAATTGACACAAGTCAATTCTGCACAACGAAAGATTGGGCGAAATGCCCATTCCGAATAGGATTCCCTGTCCACATTGTTTTGGAACCACGAGTCGTTTCTTCGATTCGGCCCAAGGCGATGCCTGGGCTCTCAACATATGGCATCCTACTACGGTCTCCTCCTTGTTCTTCATCTCCTTTGTGCAATCACCTTTGTCGGCGCTGTCTTTTTCGAGGTGTTGGTGATTGAACCGTTGGAAAAGCGCCTGCCGCCGGGCATGGGTGAATTGCTGGCCCAGGAGATTCCACGGCGCGTGCGGCGCTTCATGCCCGTGGTCGTGGCCACACTTTTCATCACGGGAGGTGCCATGTACTGGGTGCACTATTCGAATCGCCCCGACTTCTTTCATTCCCGCTTCGGCATTCTCCTGACGATCAAGGTTGCGCTCGCGTTCATTGTCCTTGGTGTCTTCGTTTCCGCGATCCGCGCGTCCTTCAAGGGAACGATGGATCTCTGCAGGTTCCGTTACACCCACAGAATCGTCGCCATCCTGATGCTAGCAATCGTGCTGCTCGCAAAGGGCATGTATTATCTTTGATCGACGGATGGCAAGGGCGCTAGACGGAGGCAGGCTCCGCATGCGGGTCGACAGCCTTTGCCTCACGAGCGAGCCTCCGTTCCCAGTACCAGGTGTAGAAAACCGGAACGGAAAAAAGCGAGATGACATCAAAGATCATGCCACCCACCACCGGCAGCACCATCGGCTGCATCAGTTCCGATCCGCGCCCAGTCGACCACAGCACCGGAATCAGCGAAAGCATCGCCGTCGCATTGGTCATGATCGCTGGCCGCCGTCGTCGCAGCCCCGCCAAAAACACCCTGCGGTGAACTTCATCCAGTGTTCCGGGATGCGTCTTGAACTGCTCCTGGATGTAGGTTCCCAGGAGAATGCCGTCATTGAACATCACGCCGAGCAGAACTAGAAAACCGACCACGACGGCCGTCGTCATTTCCGCTCCCCACAACCAGACAAAGAAGAATCCGCCCGATGTGGTAACGGTCGCGTTGCACAGGATGATGATGCTGGTGATCAGCCAGGACCGTGTGCCGACATAGATGAGAAACACCATCACAACCATCGACGCCGCGATGATCCACCGGAGGGTTTCATCGGCCTTGATCTTCTGTTCATAGCGTCCAACCCACCGGTAGGTCGCCCCTGCAGGGAGTTCCAATCGCCCATCGTCGAGAGCAGCCCGCAGGCGGGCGTCCGCATCATGCACGACTTCAACCTCTCCGCGACCTCGGGCGTTGAGAAGCACATACTGGGTTCGTTTTCCTCCTTCGGACCGTATGGCCATGGGCCCGATCGTATACGTCAACCCGGCCTCGCTCGGCCGTACCGCAGAAACGGTCACATGGCGCGAGGCAATCGCATTCCGAACTTCCAGCGGCAACTCTTCCCCGGCAGCGATGGTTATCTCAGCCAGTCGCGGCGTGAGAATCGTGAAGTTCCTCTGATGCTTGAATGAAAGGCGCGAGAGCAGGGCGTCTGCATCGGGACCTCCTTCGCCAAACTGAAGCGTGTGTACCGTCGGTGCGGCGAGCAGGTTTGAAAGCGGAATCGCGCCCCTGCCATCCGTGGTCGGGATTTCCAGCTGCACCAGTTCATCGACGTCGTCCCGGCGTTCCCGAAGGTACCGGATCCGCACAGGATACCGGAGCGTTCCCTCCACGGAATAGGTCAGCGCCATGCCGCCGAATGCGGTCTCGACCGCCGTCATGACCTGTTCATTGCTGATCCCGAAACGCGCAAGTTTGGCGGGATCCAGCCGGATTTCAGCGTAAGGTTTGCCCCCTTCACGCTGAACCTGAACGTCAGCGGCGCCGGGTGTCGGCTGGATCACTTTTTCGGCACCCTCCGCAAAATGTTCCAGCGCCTCGGAATCATCACCGAGCAGTTGCAGCGCAATGAGGCTCCGAATCCCGGTGGAAAGCATGACCACACGTGTCTCGATCGGCTGAAGCCAGCTCGGTGCAACCCCTGGAATGTCCGTGATCGCCGCAAGCGCCGAACGCACCTCTTCCAGTGTGCGCGGCCTGAGTTCGGTGCTGCCGTCGGGCTGGGTGATTTCATGAACCGGCCATTCCTTGTAGGGCTTGAGCGCAACCACGGTCTCAATCATTCCCAAGGGAGCTGGATCAAGTGCCGTCTCTGCCCGCCCCATTTTCCCCATCACGGAAGCCACTTCCGGAACGGTTTCCATGAGGCGGTTCTGGGTGAGCATGATCCGCTGCGTCTCGCCTATGCCGCCTGTCGCGGGAATCGACGGCATGAACAGGAACGACCCCTCATCCAGCGGCGGGAGAAAACTGGATCCAGTCCCCGGAAACCAGCGGTTCATCGCGTGATCTATGCGGGTTTCCGTGATGTCCGCACCGGACAGGGTGAAGATCTTGCGCAGCGGCCAGCTCACGGTCTGCCATCCTGCACCGAGCAGATAGCCGCCGAGAGCCATCGTCACGATGGTAAGAGTGAAGGCCACCTTGTGACGGATGATCCGTTCATAAGCCCACTCATACGCCACGTGGATTGCGTGGCTCATCGGATTTTCTTCGTAGTTCACGAGCCGCTCGCGACCAAGCCTCCAGACCACCGAACCCGCAAGCACCGCAGCCAGCGGCGCAATCAACCACCCCGGGAGGCTGATCTCCCAGCGGCCATGATCCATCGGAAGTGACCATCCATCCCGCACAAACCATCCGAAGGCAATACCCGCCGCCGCACCCGCAATGGCCACAAGGATTGGCTTGCGCACGTGCCAGGGTGGCAGCAGCAGGCGACAGAGCACCGGCACCAACAGGGTTCCAAAAAGCACGGCGCCGCTGATCGCGAGCGACTTCGTCAAGGCTAGAGGTTCAAACAGCCGCCCTGCCTGATCCGTCAGGGCAAAGATGGGAAGAAATCCGATGATCGTCGTCGCCGCGGAAGTGAGCAGCGGTCGCGCAACCTCCTTAGCGGCGTGGATCACCGTGTCCGTGATTTCGCTGTTGAAGGGAGAAGTCGGCATCGCCCTCCCTTCGCGTCGACACTTCTCCTGCAGATCCACGAGGTGCTGCGTGATGTTCTCCGTCATGATGATGCCGAAATCCACCATCACACCGATCGCGATCGCGATACCCGCCAGGCTCATGATGTTGGCACCCACGCCGAAGAAATGCATCACGAGAAAGGTGAACAGCATTCCCAGAGGCAGACTCACCGCAACCGCGAGACTCGCGCGTACATGGAGCAGGAAGGCAACGACAACGATGACCGTCGTGATGATTGCCTCGATCAGAGTGTCCGTGACCGTCTCGGTTGTTTCTCGAATGAGCTGGGAACGATCGTAGAATGCCACCGCGTTGAGGTCCTCGCGGTCAAGCGCGGGCTGGAGATCAACCAAACGCTTCTTCACCGCGCCAATCACGGTTTTCGGATCCTCGCGCACGCGCATTCCAATGATTGCGCCCACATGCTCCTGGTAGCCATCCGCGAGTACCCCCTGGCGAAATTCACCGCCGAGGTGGACATTGGCAATATCGCGCAAGCGTACACCGGCCCCTTTCATTCGGTCGCCTCGGATGACAATGTCCTCAACATCACTGACCGAACGTATGAACCCGACACCGCGAATCATTGTCTCCACACCTGACTGCTCCACACTCATCGCGCCCACATCGCGTCCGGCATTTCTCACGGCCATCATCAGCATGTCCAGTGTGATGCCCTGCGCCTCAAGCCGCGTGGGCTCGACATCGATTTGATACTCCCTCACGACGCCACCAGCCGGGGCGACTTCCGCCACACCTGGTACCGCGCGCAACGCCGGAACGACAATCTGATCGAGCACATAGCGCTTCTGTTCGAGGCTCGCGGGCCCCTGCAGAGTGAACGCATAGACCTGTCCCATCGCCGTCGCGTCGGGGCCCAACCGCGGCGTGACCCCCGCGGGAAGGATACCCTGGAGCTGCGATAGGCGCTCGAGCACGCGGGTGCGACACTCGTACAGATCCCGGCGCTCCTCGAAGATCACATAAAGGTAACTCGCCCCGTAGAGCGACATGCCACGCACCGTCTCGACGCCGGGCAGCCCCTGCAACTCCCGGGCCAGCCGCGCCGTGACTTGCGCATCCATGTCCTGCGGGCTTTTCCCGGGCCACTCCGCCCAGACGATCACCTGGTTGTCACTCAGATCGGGAATGGCATCCACCGGCACATGCCGCCACGCCCACAGGCCGGCGATCGCGAGGAGCAGCGACGCGACAAGCGTGAGGAAGGAGTTGCGGATGACAAAGGACAGCATCGAAACTGAAAGGAATGGAGGATGGTGTTCCCAGAATCCGGAAACAGCGTTGCAAATTAGTGTTGGTGCCCTCCCGCGGGTGCTACCGCTCCCGTGGGATAGAGCAGGCTGGGTGTCCCCGCGAGTTGCGCCTGACTGTCGATCAGGAACGCGCCCTGCGTCGCGACTTCATCGCCCGCCTTCAGGCCGGCGCGCACGACATACAGATCATTTCCCGATTCGTCCTCGAGCCGAGGTCCTAGGGCAAGAGGTGCGAGTTCAAAGCGGACCCGACCATCGCGCTGATGATCGACGACACGCCAGGCGACAGTGCGCACACCCGTCGAGAGCACCGCTGTCTTTGGAACGAGTGTGAACGTGCCCCACGTTTCCTTCTTCGAGGGATCAGCGGCCTCAAGATCTGACCCGAGGACCGACTCGATGCGCGCATTCACCAGGCTTCCAGGCAACAGGCGCCCCTTGGGGTCGCGAAGGTGGATATGCACTTCTCGTGCACGAATCTCGGGATCGAGTTCCGGCGCGACCCAGGCAATGTCGGCATCAATCTCGGGCAGTTCGCCCCAGTCGTCTGAGGAAAGGCGCACAGGCTGTCCGACCTTTACCCAGTGGGCACGAAGTTCCGGCACGTTCACCACGAGCATGTAGGCGAATGGCTCGACGAGGCGCACAAGGGGGGCGTCCGCCGTTACCTCCTGTCCGACCTGCGGCAGCGCTGATCCAGGCTGGGATTCCCCATCCTCCAACGAGCGGACGACGCGTCCTGAAAACGGGCTCGTGATGGTGACGGTGTCC
>CAUJJL010000143.1 GCA_963205455.1 Verrucomicrobiota bacterium | reverse complement strand
CTTGGCGCCGATGTTCTCGCCCACATCGACATCGGCAATGTCAATCGAAAGGATCTCAAACGCCGTGCCCACATCGAGGCCGCGATGAAGCACGGTCTTGGAAATGTTGTCGGGCGACTCAAGCACCGCCTTGTAACTCTCTGCTGTGCCGATCGTCGTGACAATGCCCTCGCCCACGCGAGCGATGATCGTGTCCTCCTTGGCACCGCCGACGAAACGATCCAGATTGGTCCGCACGGTTACACGTGCCTTGACCTTCACCTGAATTCCGTCCTTCGCGACACCGTCGATTGTCATGCGCCCGCCTTCCGGGTTGGGGCAGTCGATGACCTTCGGGTCGACAGAGGTTCGCACCGCTTCGACCACGCTCTTGCCAGAGCCCTTCGTCGCAAGATCGATGGCGCACGCCCTCTGCCAGCTCAGCTCGATGCCAGCCTTCTGTGCCGCGATGAGCGCATGCACCGTTGGCACCACATTGCCGCCCGCCAGGAAATGCGCCTCGAATTCGTCGATGCTGATTTCGATCCCGGCTTTCTTGGCGGTGATGCGTGCGTCCACCATGAGCCCGTAGGGCACCTGCCGGAGCCGCATGGCCACGAGGTCGGAGAACCCGACATAGGCACCCGCAAGCCAGGCACGCAGCCACACGCTGAAGAAGGACAGCACGATGAAGAGGATGATCAGGACGACAATGCCAACAGGCACCGCGATCCAGAGGACGGAGGGACGAAGGATTTCCATGATGAGAGACTAGGGTTTAGTGACGATTACTCTGAAACTGTCGACGGCAACAACACGAAGGGATTCGCCGACTGACACCGGACCAGACTGGGAAAACGCATCGTATCGCTTTCCGCCAATCATGACATATCCCGACGGCGTCAACTGCGTTTCTGCCGTCGCCTCCGCACCGACCAGCGTGGCCTCGGGAGCGGCATGACTGCTGGCAACAATCGAGGTCCGCAGGAACATCCTGCGCCCGATCCGGGTTTTTGGAAGGATCTGGAACTCGACGACAAGCATGATTGCCACGAGCAGAAGTGCGATGCCAAGCGCCGCCAAGCCGCCAGCAGTCCCGAAGGTCGTGAAGGACAAGATGACGCCCGCAAGAAGCGCCAGGCAGCCAATGATGCCGAGAATCGCACCGGGAACGATCACCTCGAAGGCCAACAGGGTGATGCCTGAAAGAAAGAGAAGGCCGATGGCATTCATGATTCGCTGCGTTCAACAATCCATCCGAATTCCGATCGTGATGCCACGGTAATCCTCGAACCCCGCTCAATCGACCCCACCGCCACCCGCGCTTCATAGCGTCGCCCCTCCACCTCAATCTGTCCGCTTGGGAAAAGCCCGGTAACGGCAATGCCCTGTTTTCCGATCAGCGAGTTTCCACCCGGAGCGCGGTCGGGATCTCCGCCCGCTGCCTGTGCGGATCCCGCCACGCTTGTGCTGAGCACCATGCGGTCCCACAGCCAGCTCCGGGGCAGGAAGCGCGCGAGGAAGACCGCGAGTCCAATTGCAATGACGATGCCAACCCCAAGATTCACGATCGGCTGCAGAAAAATGCCTGGTGAAAACGTGACGGGCTCATTGGGCCACAGGTCTGCCATCGACCACACGAGTGATCCCAGCATCAGTACGATGCCCAGGAGCGCCACCACCACGACACCCGGGAAAAAGAAGAGTTCGATCAGGAAGGCAGCGAGGCCAAGGATAAAGAACAGGATCGGCTCGTGACCCGAAAACCCCGCGATATAGTGCCCGAAGAACACGGCGGTCAGCAGGATGCCCGCCGTAACCCCAAAAATACCGAATCCCGGCGTCTTGAACTCTATGAACGCCGCCAAGAGCCCGAGGCCCAGCAACACCGGTGACAGGCTGTTGAGCAGTACTGCAAACTGTTCGGCCCAGTTGGCCTCCAGATGAACCGTGGAAGCCGGCGTGGCACCGAGATCGTCGTGCAATAGCGTGGCAAGGTCCTTTGCAATTCCTGCCGCAAGGAGTGCCTGCGGCGGATCCCCGTAGGTCTTGATCGATTCCGTCGCCGTGAGAGAAAGCAGTTCTCCCTTCGGCTTCAGAACCACATCGCCGATCTTGAGTTCATAGTCCGAATCGATCATCGCGGAGATCACCTGCCCGCGATACCCCTTGCCTTCCGAAATTGCGCGAACCCGTGCCCGGAGATAACTCACGATCTTCTGCTTCATCGACGCATCGATTTCCCCACCCGTGGCCAGCACGGGCGCCGCGGCACCGATGACACCGGTCGGCGCAAACCAGATCTCATCCGTCATCGCGGAAATGAATGCACCCGCAGAGAGCGCCTCGGTATCCACATAGGTCACCGTCTTTCCTGGAAACCGCTCCAGTGCCTCCATGATGTCAAACGTCACATCAAGGGCACCTCCGGGAGTCTTCATGTCGAGAACGACGATATCCGCCCCTTCCTCAATCGCCTCCTTCAACCCCCGACGGATGACATACAGGATGGGCTTGGCAATCTCCTCGCGGACCGGAATCACGACGACGCGTTTGGGGGTCGCAGGCACATGGGTCGTGGAAGGGGGAATTGTTGCAGCCCCCACGTCATCCGCCGACTGACCCTTGCTCCCCTCCTGGGCCGGCAGATTTTCCGGCGCGGCCTCCTGGGCCATCGATCCCACAGCGAGGGTCAAAACGCCCGTCAGGCAGGCACGCCAAAAAAAATTGCGAAGAAATCGCGGCATTGTGCCCAGCATGGTCAACACTACCGGGTTGTGCAAGTGCCACGGTGCACGAAAATCACCCGGATTTTCCACAAATCCGTTGGCCAGCGGGAAATTTCCCGGCCTTACTGATCGGCACCATGGAAGCTGTTCCTTACCTCGGAGAAAACCTGACCCGGTGGCGCGTTGGAAACTCCACGTTTCTTGCGATGCCCGAACGCGGGGCGCGCCTGATGAATTGGAACGTGACGCTTGCCGACGGCTCCATTCGAGACGTCCTCTACTGGCCGGAACTCTCGTCGCTCGACGACTTTCACAAGGTGCGGGGCGGAAATCCCATTCTCTTTCCTTTCAACGGCCGGACCTTCGACCAAGGCGAAATCCACTTCTGGCGTGCGCCTGACCAGATTCGCAGGCCCATGCCCATGCACGGAATCGCGCGACAGGGAAAATTTACCGTTCGGCACGCCACCGAACGGAGTTTCACCGCCGTGTTCCAGCCCGACGCGGAAGCCCAGTCAGCCTATCCCTACGACTACGAATTCGTCGTTGTCTACCGATTTGCCCCCCTCGGATTGACCTGCGAATTTGTGCTCACCAATCGCGACACCCGCCCGATCCCCTGGAGCGCCGGACACCATTTCTACTTTACGCTTCCCTGGACGGACGGGCTCACCCGCAGCGACTACGCTATCCGCATCCCCGCAACCAAACGGCTGAAACAGGATATGACGACCGGCCAGTTGCAATCAGGCCCCGAACTGCATCGGGAGGAACGACTCAGCCAGCCTCTGCTCATCGATACCCAGCACCTGGGACTAAAAACCAATGAGGTCGTTTTTGGCCCCGTCGAGACGCCGGGCGATGTGACGATCAAGATCGGGCAGGATAAGAAGCCTGATCCGGATGCGACCTTTGTCACTTGGACATCGGACGACAGCGCCCCATTCTACTGTGTCGAGCCGTGGATGGGGCCACCCAATGCGATCGAAAACAAGATTGGCCTCCACTGGGTCCAGCCCGGGCAAAGCCAGAGTTTTGCGGTCGAGATCAAGATCCGCTAATCGCCAGGCCAGACGGGTCCAATGCGGACCTTGCGTGCCTTCGCCCAGAAATCGGGTGAAATCGAATACGATTCGCAGGATACCAACCTGCGTCCACGAGCGTCTTCTTAGAAGTCCGCACGCGCGGATCCTTCAACAGACTTTCAAACACACCCTCAATCATGACCTGCAAAATTTCCGCCCGCCGCGGGCTGATTTCCGTCCTCGGCTTGTTCAGCATTCTGCTTTCGCCCGCCATTGCACAGCAGGCCCAGCAGTCCCCTGATGAAAATGCCTCACACGAAGACCGCATGTCCCGCAGGGAACGTCGCTCCAACTTTTCAATAGAGGACATGCGCCAACGCATGTCCGCTGCCTTGAGAGAGCAGTTCAAAGTGACCAATGACGAAGAGTGGGCTTTGATAAATGAGCGAATCACCAAGGTGCAGGAGCTGCGCCGTGGCACGATGCCCATTGGAGGTTTCATGGGACGCTTCATGGGCGGTTCCCCTGGAGGCGAGAGCTCCTCCAGCCGATTCCGCGGATCAATGCCCGCCGGAATGTCAAACCCGGAGGCCGACGCGCTCGCCGCCGCAATTCGCAACAATGCCACCTCAGCCGATCTCAAGGCCCGCCTCGAAAGACTGCGGGAAGTGAGGAAGCAAAATGAGGTCAAACTCGCCGCTGCCCAGGAGGATCTCCGCGCCGTCCTAGATGTGCGCCAGGAAGCCATCGCCGTTCTCATGGGACTCCTGCCCTAGCGCGAAGCCACTCCGCGCGCCATGCCCACAGCCGACACGTCGCGTGTCATTCCGGACATTCTGGTCCGGATGATCGCCGCCCGCCAACTGACTGAAACCAATGCACGCGCTTTCCTGGCAACGGCAGGCGCATCATCGTACTCCGAGGAAGCCGTTCTGCGCTGGCTGGCCGGTGAATACGGCCTCACGTTTAGCTCCCTCGAGGACGCCCATCCCGACAAGGAGCTGCTTGCGCTGTTCCCCGCGCGCCTGTTGCTACGCGATGAGCTGCTGCCGCTGCGACGTCATGAGGGAACCGTGGAAATCGCGACAGCCAGGCTTTTCTCGTCGCGGGGGCTTGATGGCCTGAAAACGATCACAGGACTTCGCCTCTCCCCGGTTCTCGCACCCTCCGAGGTCATCCAGCGGGAATTGAAAAAACGCCTGGGCGTCGGCGCGGATACGATCGGAATTCTCGACGACGAGACCGCCGTTCAGGTGGTGGACGACGACGGCACCGGCGATGGCAATCTCGACAATGCAGCGGAGGACGCCTCGATCATCCGCTTCGTCAACCAGGTCCTCAAGGACGCCATCGAACTGCGCGCTTCGGACGTCCATCTCGAACCCTTCGAAAATGAACTTCGCATCCGCTACCGCATCGACGGTGTGCTGCAGGACGTGCCCGTGCCCGCCCAGATCAAACGCTTCCAGCCCGCAATTGTCGCGCGCGTCAAGATTCTCAGTCACCTCAACATCGCCGAGAAACGCCTTCCCCAGGACGGACGTATCAAGGTGAGGATCGACGCAGCCGAGGTGGATATCCGCGTCTCCATCATCCCGATGCTTCACGGCGAAGCCGTGGTCATGCGCCTGTTGCGGCAGAACGCTTCCCTCCGCGGTGCGGGTGAACTGGGCATGGCGCCCCGAGAGTTGGCCTGCCTTCGGCGGGTGCTGCAATTGCCCCACGGCATCGTCCTGGTCACAGGCCCCACCGGAAGCGGCAAGACGTCCACGCTCTACACCGCTCTCCAGGAGATCAATGATTCGGAGCGCAAGATCGTCACCATCGAGGATCCGATCGAATACCAGTTGCGCGGCGTCAACCAGATCCAGGTCTCCGAAAAATCAGGACTCACCTTCGCCCGCGGCCTGCGCTCCATCCTGCGCCACGATCCGGACGTGATCCTGATCGGTGAAATTCGCGATCAGGAAACCGCACAAATCGCCGTCCAGGCCTCCCTCACCGGGCACCTGGTTTTCTCAACCCTTCACACCAACGACGCCCCGGGCGCAATCACGCGTCTGGTCGACATGGGCGTCGAGCCCTACCTGGTCGCCTCCTCCCTGGAGGCTGTCCTCGCGCAACGGCTCGTGCGTCTCCTCTGTCCGCACTGCAAGCAACCCGACGCGGGACCCACCGCCGCCGCCTTCAAGACCAGCCTGGGACTCGCGGGAGACACTCCCGTTTACAAGGCCGTAGGCTGCCGGGAATGTCGCCAGACCGGCTATCACGGCCGCCGTGCCATTTTCGAGTGGATGGACACCAACGCCGAAATCCGTCAGCTGATCCTTCAAAACGCCTCCAGCGATGTCCTCCGCGCGGCAGCCATGCGGAGCGGCATGCGCACCCTCGCCGAGGACGGACGTCGTCTGGTTCAGGATGGCCTGACCACGATTGATGAGATTCTGAGCGTCTCACCGTCAAATGAAGTTTCCGCCGTTGGCACAACGCCCACATCCTGATGCCTGCGTTCACCTATAAGGCCTTGCAGTCAAATGGATCCGTTGTCGAAGGCGTGCTCGATGCGGGCGGACGCCAGCAGGCACTGCGGCAGATCGAGGAACGCGGGCTCAAGGCCGTCCGCCTGACGGAAACGGCACAGGCGAGCGCGCTGGAGTCAAATCGCACGAAACAGGCGAAACAGGGCGGAAACGGGTCTGTATCGGCAAAGGAATCGAAAGCAGCCGCGGAGGCTTCTCAGGATAGCCCTGCTGGATTGTCGTGGAATCGGCCGGGGAAAATTACCCCGCGGATGCTGGAGAATTTCACCCGCCTGCTCTCAAGTCTTCTCGCGGCGGGAGTTCCATTCAGCCGCGCGCTGGTCATCCTTCATCGTGAGGCCGTCGCCCCTGTCGCCAAAACTAAGTGGAAGGAACTTCACGATCTCGTTGTCGACGGCATGTCGCTGTCCGCTGCAATGGCCCGCTCTCCGGAGACCTTCCCGCGCGTGTACGTCGCCATGGTGGAAGCGGGCGAGGCCGGCGGATTCCTCGACCTCGTGCTCGCGCAGATCGCGGATTTCCAAGCCCGCGAAAAGGAGCTCAAGTCCAAGGTCGTCGCCGCCCTCATTTACCCCGCTGTCCTCCTCGTCCTGGCGATCGCGGTCATCATCTTCCTCCTCGTTTTTTTCATCCCGAGGTTTCAACTCGTCTTCCAGGGATTCAACGCGGAGCTGCCGTTGATCACCCAGATCATTGTCAGCATCAGCGAGGTGATCCGTGGATACGGTATCTTCGTGGCCGGCGGCATTGCTGCGCTCGCCCTGGTCCTCCGAGGCTGGTTCAAATCGGAACGCGGACGCCGCGCCTGGGAAGGCGCCTTGCTCAAGATTCCCGCTATCGGCCCACTCATCGCCCAATACGCCATGGCACGTTTCTGTCGCATGCTGGGAACGCTCCTCGGCGCGGGTGTGCCCCTGATCAACGGTCTGAACGTCGCCCGTCGATCGATCGGCAACCAGATCCTTGTCGATGCGGTCAGCGAATCGATCGACCGCGTGAAGGAGGGCCAGCCTCTCGGCACGAGTCTGGCGAAAAACCGCGCCCTCTTTCCGGGCGCCGTCGTCGAGATGATCTCCGTCGCCGAGGAAAGCGGGCGCCTCGACAAGGAACTGGTCCGCATCGCCGGCACCACAGAGGCCGATCTCGATCGCCAATTGAAGACGGTCGTTTCCCTGGCGGAACCCCTGATGCTCTTCCTGATCGCCGCCTTTGTCGGCACCATCTTCATCGGCATGCTCATTCCCATTTTCTCACTCCAGGATCACATCAAATGACCTCACTCCCTATGCGTACCTTCCCCTCCTCTGCCCATCGTTCCGTCCGTGCATTCACGCTCGTCGAACTGCTGCTCGTGCTGGTCATTCTCGGCACTCTCGCCGCGCTCGTCTTGCCCAAGTTCACCGGGCGAACCGAGCAGGCGCGCATCACCGCCACACAGACTCAGATCGCCACGTTTGCGACCGCGCTCGATGCCTTCGAAGTCGACACGGGATCCTACCCGCTCGGCACCGGGGGACTGCAATCGCTGGTGGTCGCTCCGGGGGACATCTCCGGCTGGCGCGGGCCGTACCTGAAGAGCGATATTCCGCTCGATCCGTGGGGACACGCCTACATCTACGAATTCCCCGGCAGAAACAATCCCTCGGGATACGATCTCCGCTCGGCAGGGCCCGACGGACAAATCAACACGGCGGATGACATCGTCAACGGCACGATTTCCGGCCGCTAGCCTCACCTCGCGGCCCCGCGCTGACGGTTTCACCCTGATCGAGCTCATTCTCGTCATGGCATTGCTTGCGATTGCCGCCAGTCTGGCGGCGCCGCAGATGGCGTCGTTTTTCCGCGGACGCTCCCTCGACCAGGAAGCGCGGCGGCTGCTTTCACTGACTCACTACGCCCAGAGTCGCGCCGTGACCGAAGGCTATCCCATGCTGCTCTGGATCGACCCCGCCTCCGGCCAGTACGGGCTCGAAATCCAATCCGGATTTGTTTCCGAAGACGACCGCGCCGTCCACTACGAGACTGATCCCACGATCTCACTGGAAACCATCGCTTCCACCGCTCCGGCACCCTACGAAGACGACAGTGTCAGCAAGGAGACAACACAGGAGGGAATTCTATTCATGCCCGACGGCCTGGTGGACTCCTCCAGTCTCTCACAGGTGATCCTTCGCCAGGGCGATCAATCGGCCATCGTACTGCAGCTCATGCGAAACGGACTGGGTTTCGAACTCACAAGCCCGGAGGACGCCGCATCCCGTCAGGGACAAGGAGGATTCGTCCGTTGACCGACAGAGTCAAAGTCACCCGAGTCGCACCGGCGGCTACATTCTTATTGGAGGGGCACGCTTCGTCGTGCCCGGTTTGTGTTCAGACAATAGCGGGAGCTTCCAGCTCCCGAAGCTCCCAATCTAACTCTTCAGAACAGCTCTCAACCCCCAGGACTCGGAAATCGCCGTCAATTTCGGAAGGTCACGACGAAGCGTGCCCCTCCAGTGGGATACGACGCTCAATCGCGAGATCGGAAAAGCTACTCCATCGCTCCAAAAAACCCTGGCCGACCCGCCTCGCTCGAATTGCGGCGTTCACTCTGGCCGAGGTCCTCGCCTCGCTCACGCTGATGGCCATAATCATCCCAGTGGCCATGGAAGGCGTGAGCATCGCCAGCCGGGCAGGCACGGTCGGAAACCGGAAGGCCGTGGCGGCGCGGATCGCGCAGCGGATTCTTAACGAAGCCGTGGTGACCGGTCAGGTGGGAACCACTTCTGGGCAAACTACCGAGGGCGAAAGCACCTACGAGTGGCGGATGAGAACTGAAGCCTGGGATGTTGACGCTCTCGAACTGCTCACCGTCCAGGTCACTTTCAACGTCCAGGGATCTGCCTACGACCTGAGTGTCAGCACACTCTACGATCCCGAAACCATCGGCGCGGCGTCGGACGAAACATCCGTTCTTTTCTGATGAGACGGACCTTCCCCGCATTTTCTGAGCGACCTGGCAGCGGCTTCACCCTGCTGGAGGTGATTCTCGCCATGGCCGTGGGTGCCATCGTCATTCTGGCAATCCAGAGCGTCTTCTTCGGCGCACTCCGGCTTCGCAACACCTCGGAAGAGCGCACCGACAAGGAGCTCTCCCTCTATCGCGCGCTTGACCTGATGAAGAAGGACTTTGCGGGCCTGATGCTGCCGGGGGGCGTGCTTGCATCGGATTTCCAGACTGCGACCTCCTACTCCCTCGACTCCTCGGTTTCAGGCGAGCGTATCAGTGCGGAGTTTTTCACCGACTCGGGCCGGATGGATGCGTTCACCCCGTTTGCGGACGTGCAGCGTGTCGCGTACTACCTGTCCCCATCCCCTGACTCGGATCAGCAGGAACTTGTCCGCACCGTCAGCCGCAACCTGCTACCGACGGTTGAGGACAATCCGGAAATCCAGCCTCTGCTCGAAGGTGTCGAGTCGGCATACTTCGAATATTTTGATGGCAGCAGCTGGACGGAAACCTGGGACAGCGCCGTCACTTCGTCCCTGCCCACCGCCGTGCGGCTGACGCTTCAGCTCTCGGGCGAATCCAATGCCGCGGTCGCGCCCGCACCGATCGAAATGGTGTTCCCCATTTACGTCAGCCTTTCGGCCACGACAACCGCCGCGGCGACACTCGCGCAATGAATCCCGGTCGCCCAACGCCATCCCTGCAAGCCGAACACTGCGAACGTGGATCCGTGTTGATCATCGTTCTCTGGGTCTGCTTCGGTCTGGCCGCGCTCGTGCTCTATTTCGCGCAGTCCACAAGCGCCGAACTCCGCAGCTCTGACAACCGCGCCGTAACCATCTCCGCAGAGGCCGCGGTCGACGGCGGCGCCCGCTATGTGCAGTACGTGCTGTCACGCTACGCGACAAATGGATCGCGCCCGCTTTCCACCGACTACTTCGCTGAGGAGGTGCCGGTGGGCGACGCGAGCTTCTGGTTGATCGGGCGGGATCCTGACCGCCCCTATTCGGATGAGCCGGTCTTCAATCTTGTCGACGAGGCTTCCAAGCTGAATCTCAACACGGCCACGCGTTCCATGCTCGAGGCCCTTCCCGGCATGACCATTGAACTGGCCGCCGCGATCATCGACTGGCGCGACAGCAATTTCGAGCCGACCGAAAACGGTGCCGAGGACGAAACCTACGCCCGGCTGGATCCACCGCGACGCGCAAAGAACGCCCGCTTCGAAAGCGTGGATGAACTCCGGCTCGTCTACGGAGCCACGTTGCGCATCCTCCTGGGCGAGGATGCCAACCGAAATGGAGCGCTCGACCCGAACGAGGATGACGGCGATACGACCGCTCCCTTCGATGACCGCGACGGCGTACTTGCTCCCGGCATTCTCGAATACGTCACGGTCTGGTCGTCCCAGCCCAGGACCCGCAGTGACGGCAGTCCGCGCATCAATGTCCAACAGCCAAACCAACGCCAGAGGCTCGCCCAATTGCTAACTTCCAAATTTGGGGACTCCCGCGCCCAGGCCATACTCAGTGCCGTGGGTGAATCCACCCTCACGAGCGTCGCCGAGTTCATGCTGCGCGGGCAGTTTACCGCCGCCGAATTTCAGCAGATCCACACCGATATCACCGGGAACGACACCGCCGGACTGATCAACGTCAACACCGCTCCCGAAGCCGTCCTCGCCTGCATTCCCGGATTCGATTGGGACAAGGCGCGCGCGATCACCGCCTATCGTTCGGCTCACACGGATTCGCTGACGTCATTTGCCTGGCTGCCCGAGGTCCTCGACCGAGCGACGATCATTCGTGCCGGCCGTTACCTGACTGACCAATCGTACCAATTCTCTGCGGACATCGTCGGCACGGGTCCGCATGGACGCGGCTACTCCCGCGCCAGGTTTGTCTTTGATAACAGCAAGACTTCTCCGCGCATCCTCTATCGCCAGGACCTCACCGCTTCCGGCTGGGCTCTCGGTGCGACTTGGAGAGATCAGCTCAGATTTGCCCTCTACGCTTCACGATGACGCTACGCTTTCCTTCACGCACGACCTCGCTGCTCAGTCTGGTTTTCGACCGGACGGGAATTTGCGCCGCCCAGGCATCCCGCGTCAGGGATCAGATTGAAACCCGCGCGGTGGATTTCCTGCCTCTCGATCTCAGGACAGGCGACCCGACCGCATTGGGAAAACTGCTCGTGGATCACCTGGACAAAGCAGGGATCAAGGAAAAGCGCTGCATCGTGGCGCTCCCGACGGAGTGGTTCATGGCCGTGTCGACGGCACTGCCCGATCTTCCCGCTGCGGATCTGGACAGCCTGCTTCAAATCGAGGCCGAGGGCGGTTTTCCCTGCGAGAGCGACGAACTGCACACGGTGCGTTCTCCCCAGTCGCTCGGAGGCAGGACCGTCATGACGCAGCTTGCGGTTCGAAACTTGGACATCAACCGCATGACCGACATGCTCGCCTCCGCCGGTCTGAAGCCTCTCCGCTACACCATTCAATCCGCAGCGCTTCCAGAGGCGCTGGCTGAAGCGGACAAGGGAGTCCTCTCGCTGCTGCTTTCAGAATCACCGCCCTCGCTCATCGTGGGCGCCGGAAACGGGATCGCCGCGCTGAGGGCGCTTCCATCCACCCTCGATGAACCTGCCGCCCTCGCGAGGGATGTGCGCATCACGTTTGAGGAGTGTCTCGCTCCGGTGAAGGCGAGCCTGGGCCGCATCCGCATCCTTGGAACTCCAAGCGATTGCCAGGCCGTGGAGTCGCACCTGAAATCATGGAGCTCGGCCCTGGCTGTTTCGCTCGAATGCCAGGAGTGGACACCTGCCCAAAGCGCGGCTGCCCTCGCCGGAGCGGGACTGCAGCCAGCGCCCACACTGCCCAACTTCCTGCCACCCACGCCGAGCCGCTGGGAACAATGGACGCGGCGATACAATGGCAGACGCCTTCGGCTGGTGACCGCTCTCGGCGCGGCCGCGCTCATCGCAATCGTGGGCGCATTTGCCTGGCGGGAATACGAAGCGTGGCAGCTGCGAGATCAATGGATGCGGATCAAGCCGCAGGTCGACGAACTCGAGGGCCTGCAGGCGAGAATCCGCGAATTCCGCCCCTGGCATGACACCTCGTATCGCACCCTCAACGTGCTTCGCCTCGTGACCGATGTTTTCCCTGAGAACGGAACCGTCACGGCCAAGTCCTTCGAAATCCGCAATCAGTCGGCCGTGACCGTGACAGGCGTCACACGCGACAATACAGCCCTCCTCGCATCCCTCGATAAACTGCGCCAGCGCCCCGAGATAAACAGCCTGAAGGTCGAGCAGATCCGGGGAAAGTCCCCGGCGCAGTTCACCTTCACGTTCCACATCGCGCGCACACCCGAATCATGAGCGCTCCTCCCCGCCAACGCATCCTGATCATCGCGGCCGCCGCTCTTGTGGGACTCTTCCTTCTCGACCGGCTCGCAATCACACCCTTGACGCATCACTGGACCGCGCGCACCCAGGAGATCGCAACTCTGAAAAAGTCGCTCGCCTCCGGCAGCGGCGTCATCGAACGCGCAAGCCGGACCCAGCAGGTCTGGAAGGAGATCCAGGATGGCTCGCTTCCCAAGGACGCCGCACGCGCGGAGCAGCTCGTGCTCTCCTCCTTCGATCAATGGGGTCGCGCCAGTCGCATCGAGATCGCGTCCATCAAGCCCCAGTGGAAACGCGGCGCCAACGCCCGCTACTCGCTCCTTGAGTGCCGCGTGGATGCCAGCGGCTCACTGGCCAACCTGGTGCGCCTGCTCTACGAAGTGGAAAAATCCCCGCTCGCCCTTCGCATCGACACCGTCGAATTCACGAGTCGCGATGATCAGGGGCAGCGCCTCTCCCTCGGACTGACGGTAACCGGGCTGCGACTCACCCAACTGGAGGCAAAGCCGTGATCCCGCCTTTCCACAAATCGTTCCGGCCTCTCTCCGCGTCGCAGAACACCTGCACTGCAACCTTGCTTCGTGCACTCATCCTCATCCTTGCGCTCCTGGCCGCCGGCGGGACCACGCTGCCGGCACAGTCGCGCGCCGATCGGCGCTCACGGAGCCAGGCCACTACTCAGTCCGCCGACCCGTTCGAAGCCTTTCGCAGCATCGGCGAACGCAACATTTTCGACCCCAATCGTCAGCCCCGCATCCGACGCGATTCGTCGGCCGACGTCGTTACTCCCGCCGATGAGGTGGTTGCATTCGTTGGAACACTTCAGTACGAAAAGGGCCTCTTCGCTTTCTTCGACGGCAGCGATCCACGCTACCGCACGACGCTTCCAATCGGCGGAACCATCGCCGGATTCTCCATCACCCAAATTGCTCCGCGGAGCGTCTCCCTCTCCGCAAAAGACCGCCTGCTCACGCTGCGCATCGGGGAATCGCTGCGCCGCAGGGAGAGCTCCGATTGGACCGTGAGCACCCTCGCCCAACCACTTGGAGATGCAACGACTGCATCGACCGCCTCTTCCTCCAGTACCAATCCATCCGCAATCCCCAGCGACGCCTCCGCAACCCTGCGCCGTCTCATGGAACAGCGCCAACAACAGCTTAAGGAATGAAAACTTCGCTCCCATCCTCGAGCCTTCGGCTCACGTCTCTCCTCCTCGCGCTTGCGTGCAGCCTTGGAGCCCAAACGCCGGCGACGCCCGCCGCGCCTCCCGCAGCAACACCCCCTGGCGCACGCCCTGTAGACGCTCCTCCCGGCGCCGCCGCCTATCCTCAGGACGGCACCCTGCGATTCAATTTTCGCGGCGCACCGCTCGAGACCGTGCTCAACTACATGAGTGACGCCGCCGGCTTCGTCATCATCCTGGATACGCCGGTCCGCGGCACGGTCGACATGTGGAGCGCCCAGCCTGTCTCGAAGGCGGAGGCAATCCAGCTTCTCAACCTCGCATTGAACAAGAATGGTTACACCGCGACGCTACAGGGCAGAAACCTGATCATTGCCTCCAAGGACGAGGCCAAGAAGAAGAACCTGCCCATTCGCACGGGCAACGACCCCAAGGAGATTCCGGCCAACGCTGAAATGGTCATGCAGGTCATTCCGCTCCGATACATCACGGCCTCCAAGGTCGCCACCGACATCGCCACACTCATCCCCTCGAGCGCCACGGTCACCGCCAACGAAGACAGCAATTCCCTCGTCGTCACCGACACCAATCTCAACGTCCGCCACATCGTTGAGATCGTTTCCGCCCTGGATCTTTCGATACAGAGCGACGCCGCCATGCGAATCTTCAAGTTGCACAATGCAGACCCCAAGGAAATGGCCGATCTGATCACGCAGCTTTACCCCACCACCAGCCCCACCGGCGCGGGCGGACCCACGATGGCAGGCTTTCCTTTCCCCGGAGGCTCGCCTCGGATATCGGCCTTCCTGTCGAGCCGGGGTTCCTCCGGATCAAGCAACCGGGGCCGCGACAGCAGCAATCGGAACTCCAGCGGCAGCAGGACCTCCGCTCCGGTCACGGCCGTCGCCGACGCGCGCACCCAGTCGGTCATCGTCACCGGTTCGAAGGACACACTTCAACAAATAGGCGAAATCATCGCGCAGCTCGATGAAAGCAGCGCGCGCAAACAAAAGGTGTTCGTCTACACGCTGGAGAACGCCGATGTGAGCCAGGTCGAGAACGTGCTCAAGAATCTCTTCGAAACCAACACCAGTCGCAGCAGCACCAACAACCAAAACGACCCCCTCTCGAATCGGGCGAATAACAACACCCAGCAAACCAGCGGGAGCTTCCTCAACAACACTTCAGGAGGCGGTCTCCGCTAGACCTCTCCAAACACCCTTCGCCTTCACGTCATGAAGACTCCTGTACGACTCTCCCTCATCCGCGCCCTCGCGGCACTCCTGCTCCTCTGCGTTTGGCTGCCCGCTCCGGCACAGACCACGCGACAGAACAGCGGCAATCGCAACACCGGGAACCGCAGCACAACCAACAACAATTCGAGTCGCCGCTCAACCCAGTCCGGAGGGGGCCGTTCCAATGGCGACCGTCAGTATCAGAACTCGACGATGCTGGGCGACGCCATGATCAGCAGCGACCCGATCACCCGCCGTCTCATCGTCGTGACCGACGACGAGACGAACGAAAATATCAAGCAGATCATCGAAAGCCTGGACCGCCCAAAGCCCCAGGTGCTCATCAACGTCGTGTTCATGCAGGTAACGCATAACAAGGACCTCGATCTCGGCGCCGAGTTCAGCCAGAGGGGCACCTATCTTGGTAACGACATCGTATCGACCGCCGCCACAAAATTCGGTGCTCCCGCGACAGGGGGATTCTTCAACATCCTCAACGCAGACGTCGACGCCACCATCCACGCGCTAGCGACCGTGGGAAAAACGGAGATCCTTTCGCGTCCTTCGATCCTCGCACGCAGCAGCCAGCAGGCAACGATCATGGTGGGTCAGGAGGTTCCGTTCATCACCAACTCGCGCATCAGCGACACCGGTCAGACCACCAACACGGTGCAGTACCAGGACATCGGAATCATCCTGCGCGTGACGCCGTTCATCACGTCTGAAGGCCTCGTCGAAATGATCGTGACGCCCGAGATTTCCGCACTCAGTGAAAAAACGGTGGCCATCTCCGAAACCGTCAACACCCCGGTCATTGACAAGCGTTCAGCCGACACCGTCGTCGTAACGCCCAGTGATCGCACCGTGGTGATCGGCGGACTGATCTCCAATCAGAGCGTGAATCAGGACAACAAGATCCCGCTGCTCGGCGACATTCCGCTGATCGGCCAGGTGTTCAAACGCACGGTCACCCAGAATTCCAAGACGGAACTGCTCATCTTCCTGACCCCGCACGTCGTTCAGAACCCGGATGACCTCTCCAAACTGACGGATTCCGAGCGCAGCAAACTCCAGCTGAAATCCGACGCATTCAAGTCCGAGGACGTGAACAAGTACCTCGACCGAAGCGCGCCAAATTCGAAGTGAGCCCCCCTCGCTCCTCATTGACAGAATCGCGCACCTATCACCCGTTCGCACCGCTCGGACGCGCACGCGTCGTCGCGCCCGGATTGAAGTGACGCAGGGTCCAGGTTGAAGAGCACCACCCCAAGCGCAGCACAGCCAATCGACCTCGTCCCCCACCTGGAGGGTCACGCTTCGTCGTGCCCGGTTTGACAATGCCATACCGCGACTTCCAGGGCAACCCGATCGACTTCTACAGATTTCCCCCTGGTTCCCTCCTTCGCGCCTTCGTGCCTTCGCGTGAGATATTCATGCTCCGGCTTGGCAACAGAGGGATGGGTCCACACGAAGCCACGAAGGGATGAAGAAATACCGGACAGTTGAGGAGGGTCACCCTTCGTCGTGACCGGTTTGAAAAGGCCACACCGCGACCTCCAGGGCCACCCGATCGATTGAACAACAAACCAGCGTGCTCGCAGCAAGCCGAAGCGCCGCACGCTGTCGCCAACCTCGCCGCGACGAGCAGCACGGCAAATTCAATCCATGTTTGACCAGCCTGGCGCGGAGCGATGAAGAGAGCCGTGTGCCTGAGGTGGACCCCGATCGTTAGACAGCGGATCGGGTAGGTTTAGTTAGAGCCTGTCCCAAGTTCGTTCATTTTCCGAAGCGAGGTATGAAAATACACCGCTTGGATGGATGACATGCAGGTGATCGCGAGCTGTGCAGGGGAAAAGCAGCGTTGCCTGGTGTGAAAAACAGCCGGACGGAAAATGA
>CAUJJL010000142.1 GCA_963205455.1 Verrucomicrobiota bacterium | reverse complement strand
GGCACCGACGGTGCCATGGACATTTCGTTCAGCCCCGATGGCAAGCACTGGGCGCTGCGGTGTCGGAATCCCGAGGCAAAGAGTTTCTTTGTGGTCATTGATGGCAAGAAGGGCAACGAATACCAAACGGTTGCGGACAAGATGTATTGGACACCCGACTCCTCGAAGGTGATCTATGCGATCAGCAGCGGCGGACGGAACTTCGTGGTCGTGAACACGGAGGAATTTCCGGTTCAGAGCATTCACGTAGCCGGCCCGCCGATGGCCAAGAAAGGCGGCCGGTACGGATTCAGCTCGGGTGACGGTTCCAACAGGAATTTCTCCGTCATTGTCGATGGCAAACAGGTGCTGCCTCCGAACATCTGGCCTGATGCGAGTTCTTTCACCTTCAGCGACGATGGCTCGCGCTATGCCTATGTGGCACGACCGGTTGGCCGGAACGAGATCATCGGGCTCGTCATCGATGGCCAACTGAGCAATGAGCTCACCGTGTCGGAGTTCAGCCAGCGGGGATGGACCGAGCGTCAGATCAACACTTATTTCCGGTTCAGCCCCGACGGAAAATTCCTCGCAAGGATGGCGAGGAAGCCGGACAACACGCAGGCGGGACTCTATGTCAATGAAAAGCTGGTCTATGCCAACACAACCGGAGTCTCGCACCTGAGCTTTACACCCGACAGCAGGCATCTGACCTGGCTAGCGCGCGAAAGGGAGCCCGGGCAGAACCGGATGATCTATGTGGCCTACGTCGACGGATTTCCCGCCGTGAAGTTCAACGGTGATTCCTTCCAGAATATCGACGGCGGATGGGAAGTCGACGACAATGGCATGCTGTCATTTCTGGCGGTGATGGGCGAGGCGGTGAAGCGTTTCCGCATCACGCCGGCGCCGGACATGGACATCGAAAAGATGATCGCTGTCGCTGAGGAGCAGCAGGCGAGGGCGATCGCCGAAGCGGCCGCTGCCAAAAAGAAGGCCGCAGAGGAAGCCGCTGCCGCCGCGGAGAAGAAGAAGGCCGAAGCTGAGGCGGCTGCCGCGAAGAGGAAGGCCGATGCCGAGGCGGCGGCTGCAAAGCGGAAAGCAGCGGCTGACGCGAAAGCCAAGGCAAGGCAGGACGCGATCAATGCTCGAAAGAAAAATTAGGTGATCATTTGCGCGAGGTTCGGTTTTGCTGCACGCTGCGAGCCGCCCACTGCCAACTTGCCTCCGCCCCAGCGTGCCGTGGGCTCCTGCGACAAACTTCTTCAACCCGTCCTTTTATCCATGAAAATCGTCACCATCCTCACCCTCAGCCTGGGACTGTTCACCTCGATGGCCTTTGCCCAGGACATCACGCTTCAGGAGCTGTCGCGTCGCCCTGAATTGCTGCCGGCACAGGTCACCATCAAGAAGTCCATCAAACTCCGCAACCTGCCCGCAATAAACGCGGGGCAGAAGCTCACGCTGGTATCCGTGCGTGGCACGCAGGTGGAGCTCGAGACACCCGACGGACGAAGCGTGTTCACGACGCCTGCCGAGGACACGGACCTCCTCGCCGCGGCCGAGGCGGCGGTGAAATCGCTCTCACCGGAGCAGCGTGCCCTCACGTACGCACAGATCCTTCAGCGCAAGGACCTGTGGCCCTACCGGGTCAAACTCACTTCGCCGCAGAACCTATCCGGTGGCGAATTGAAGGCCGGGGAAACGGCAATCCTGGTGGGCATCGAGGGGAATCAACTGCTGCTTGCGTACGAGAAGGGGAATTTTCTCTTCAATGCCGAACCTCGGGATACCGACATTCTCGATGCCGCGCGTCGTCGTATTGCGGATCCGAAGGCCTTTCCGAGCCGTGTCTTCGAGGACATGAGCGGCAAGCTGGTCAATCCGCAGACGGGTGCGGCTGTCGGCTTTGATGCCAGGGAGGAGCCCAAGTACTACATGTTCTATCGCGGCGCCGGCTGGTGCGGCCCCTGCCATCAGTTCTCGCCCGGCTTCATCAAGTACTACAAGGAGGCGAAGGCGAAGCATCCGAAGACATTTGAGGTGTTCTTCATCAGCGGCGACCGCACGCCCAAGGACATGCAGGCCTATGCGAAGGAACTTGGATTCTCCTGGCGCACGGTACCGCAGGATCGGCAACCGCAGATGCAGGTCGTCAATCGCCTTTTCTCAAACTTCATTCCCCAACTCGTCGTCACCGATCAGGCCGGCAATGTCGTGATCGACAGCGCCACGGTCGGCGGCCCGCAGAACGCGCTGAAACGGTTCGACGCCCTGCTGAAGAAGAGCTGACGAATAGCCAGTGCGGAGATTTGGGTCCCGGCAGCGCTGGAGCTCGCCCTTTTTCAGATGCGCTAATTGTGCGGTTTGTAGTTTGGATTTGGGGCGGGCATGATGGCGCCGCTCGATTTCTGCCAGGTGTGAAGTTTGTCGAGGAGCTCCTTCACCCTGGCTGGATTTTCTGATGCGAGATTCTGTCGCTCGGAGGCGTCCATGCGGAGGTTGTAAAGCTCCACGGCCTGCGGGTCATAGAATTCAATCAGTTTCCAGTCGCCGTCGCGAATCGCGGCGCCTGGCGCCCAAGTGGACCCATGGTAGTGCGGATAGTGCCAGTAGAGCGTGGAACGTGCAGGCGCCTTTTCACCCCTGATGAGGGATGCCACGCTTACGCCGTCGACGTGCTGCTCCGGGCGGAGGGGCAGGCCGGCAAGATCGAGGAAGGTGGGATAGATGTCGGTGCTGATGATCGGAACGTCACACACCGTTCCCTCGTTGGCAGCCGCGGGAAGATGCACGATGAGGGGCGCGCGGATGCCTCCTTCGTAGAGCCAGCCCTTGCCTGCGCGCAGGGGGGAGTTGTTTGTGGGACCGGGGGCTTTATGTGTGGAGAGCCCGCCGTTGTCGGAGGCAAAGACGACGATCGTATTATGGGAAAGGCCCAGGGCCTCGAGTTGCTGGCGGATTTGTGCGACGCTTTTGTCGACGGTTGCCACGACGGAAGCGTAGGCGGCGTCGTCCTGCCGGGGGCGCGTCAATGCATGATGTTCAGGGATCGGTGATGGTGCGGGAGGAAGCGCGGCCTCCCTGGCGCGGTAGTGCTCGATCGTGTCGGCACGGGCATGGATGGGCGTGTGAACGTCCACATAGGAAAGCATCAGGAAAAACGGCTTTGATGGGTCTCGTTTTTCCATGAAGTCGATGGCGGCTTTTGTGAAGAGTGACGTGGATTCTGCGCGGGAGCTTGATTTTGCGTTGCGTGACTTGCCCGCCTTGGTCTTGCCCGACGGACGCGCGTCCTCGTCGTTTGCATCGGGTGTGGAGGCGTAGTGGTCGAAGCCGTAGTCCTGGAGTCCGTCCGAGGTCGGACCAAGATGCCACTTGCCCACGTAGAAGGTCTGGTAGCCGGCTGCACGGAACGCCCGGCCCAGGGTAAATTCATGCGGATCGAGAACCATCTTGGTTGGCGCGGGGTTGAAGCGGGAATTCGGCGGAATCTTCATGCCCGGGATGTAATCCGTGATACCCGTGCGCACGGGGTACTTCCCAGTCATCAGGCTGGCCCGCGTGGGTGAGCAGATGGAACCGGCCGTGTAGTAGGTGTTGAAACGGACACCCTCCCGAGCAAGGCGGTCGATATTGGGGGTCTCGTAGAACGTACTGCCGTAGCATCCCAGATCGGCCCAGCCGAGGTCATCGGCGAGCAGAAACACAATGTTGGGATGCGGGGCCTCGGCTGCCCCGAATGAGGGCGGGATGCCAAAACCGAGTGTGATCAACGCAGCGATGAGAAAGGCAGGTGTGCGCATGGGCCAAGTATCACGGGCGGTTGGGCTCTATTCGAGTGAATTTTCCGGAAGCAATCCGAGGCTGGGGCTTCCCTCGAAAAACTTTCTCCTGTGCAGCGGGTGGGCGTGGAGTGATGCTGCGCGGGCAGATGGACACGAATGAATCGATTGAACTCTCGGACATCCTTCCGGATGTCGTGGCGATTGCGCGCAGCGCAGGAGAAATTGTGATGCGTCACCTCGAGGCGCCGATCCGCCCCGCGCTGAAAACAAGCCGCATCGACATCGTCACGGCCGCGGATACCGAGACCGAGGCCTTCATCGTGAAGGAGCTCACAGCGCGTTTTCCCGATCATCACATTGTCGGGGAGGAAGGCGGCGGGCAGGGAGCACCGGCGGAGAGGGCGTTGTATCACTGGTTCGTGGACCCGATCGATGGCACCGTGAATTTTGCGAGCAGGCTTCCGTATTTTTGCACCAGCATCGCCCTGGCAACGGCCGATCGCGATCCGTTGCTTGGAGTGGTCTTTGATCCTACGCGCGGCGAGTGTTTTACGGCCATCAAGGGCAGGGGAGCCCATCTTGATGGCAGGGCGATTGAGGTCACTCAGACCAGCGACCTGATCGACGCAGTGATTGCGAGCGGGTTTCCGTACGACAAGCACACCAATCCGGACAACAATGAGAAGGAGTGGGCTGCATTTCTCAGTCGAATTCGGGGCGAACGCCGCCTAGGCAGCGCGGCGCTCGACATGAGTTATGTCGCTTCCGGTCGGCTCGACGGCTTTTGGGAAATGAATCTCAAGCCGTATGACGCGATGGCCGCGCTGCTGATTGTGCGGGAGGCGGGCGGAAAGGTCACGGATTACGAAGGCGGGGATTTTCCGCAGCGACAGAATCGCGGCCGCTACGTGGCCAGCAATGGACGGCTCCATGCGGCCATGCTGGACGTACTACGCTCGGCGCGGTGAAGCTCAGCACGGCCGGATTCCCGGGGAGCGATCACGCAATCTCCGGCGGATGACGGTGGTCCGTATCCGCCGTTTTGATACGCGCATTGATCTTCTATTTCAGCTCGTAGGCAGCCACCGAGTTCTTGAAGAACGTGGGGACGTACACGGTGCGCGTTTTTGCGTCGTAGCCGATGTCCGCGGTGTTGCTCTTTTCGGCGCGGGTATCGAGGAGCTGCGTCTTCTCGCCGCCTTTGACCAGGTAGATGATGCCTGCCCAGCAGGTCACGAGAAATTCGTCGCCCTTGACATGCTCGATGCCGTCTGAGCTGGGATCGAGGCCGCTGACGACCACCTCACGCGACTTGTCGCTCTCGAACTTCAGCAGGTTTTCCGCATCGAGCACGTAGAGGGATCCTTTGTGTGCCAGCACGCCATTGGGTCGCTTGAAGCCTTCGAGATAGACTGACGGTACCCCGTTCTTGATCACGTAGATCCTGGTGCCTCCCATGTCGGACACATAGACGTCGCCCGATTTGTCGACGGAGACATCGTTGAGCCGTTTTGAGCCGGGGACCTCGATGAAGCGTTCGATGGCGCCCTTGGCGATGTCGATGACGGCGACGCGATCGATGTCGGCCACGTAGAGTTTCCCTTTGTGCAGGCCAATGCCCTTGGGGGCCTCAAGGCCGGTGATCCATCTGACAGCGATCACCTTTCCGTCGAGACCAACCTTTGCGATGGACCCGGCTCCGTCCTTGGTCCAAGGCTCGTTGCCCTCGACATTGGAGACGTAGAGAACCTTGCGGGCGCCATCGAAGCGCACCGATTCAGGAGTCAGCAGCGCGGGTTCCGTTTCCCACTTCTTGACGAGAGAAGACTGCTTGGCATGGAGGCCGGAGCCCAGCACAGCCAGGGCGGAGAACAAAACGAGAATGCGCGGGGAGTATTTCATGGAGTTCCACCTTGGCAGATTCCGCGCGGCGGGTCGAGCCGGGGATGCGGAAGAAGGGG
>CAUJJL010000141.1 GCA_963205455.1 Verrucomicrobiota bacterium | reverse complement strand
TGTGCGCCATTCCTGGGGACACGCAGCATCCGCGGTTACCGTGGAAGAGATCGCCTCCGTGCGGGCCGCAACGAAGGGGCGTGACGAACCGTGGAAGGAATCAGAGCTGGATGCGCTGCTCCGCTGATCACCCCTGACCATCCGGCCACTCACCCTCAGTGCCCGTTCCAACAATTCGACCTTCCGCCCCTGGCACGTCGTCACACCGCTCCTAGCACGTCTTCACTCCACCACTGGAGGGTCACGCTTCGTCGCGACCGAGCCCCGCCGACCGTCTATTTTCCGCCCTCCGCGTAGGCGCGATAACGCTCGGCCACATGGGCATCAGCCGTGTCGCCCTCGTGGATGTAGATGCGATACTTGAAGGTCACCGATTTCCCGGCAGGGACCGCCAGGTCTCCAATGTGCGGCTGATCCTTGAGCCCTTCGAAATCATGACGCCCAAAAGGGTTGGCCGCAAACAAACCGTAGTCCCGGGCATGCCACCAGGTCGGATGGCGAGGATTCGCCGGATGATCAAAAATTGCGATACCATACACCTTGCCATCGCGTGGCGCAAAATAGTCGGCCCACGCAGCCCTTTTCCCCCAGGCAGCCACGTCACGGTCGCCCGCGCTGTTCACGACATGCCCCTGCCCCGCGACCTCTTTGCCTTTGAACTTGTGCGTCATCGTCATCCACAACGGAAGACGGACCGCCATCGTCCCTTCCTTTGTGTCGCCAAAAACCAGCGGCGCATCCTTCAGTGCGTGCATCCTGATTTCATAGTCGAGCAATCGTCCGTTAGGAACGGCTTGAATGCGAACCGTCAGCTCATCCGTCGCGACCAGTTTCCCGCCCGGCGCTTCCCAGCGGTGGTGGGCACGAATGACCCCGACCTTGCCGCTGGATGTCTCGTCCAGACCGACCAGCACCACCTTGCCTGAGGTTGGCTTCTCCAGCCAGAAATCGACGCCGCTGATGCTGCCATGCGCAAACCAGAGCGAGCGATGATGCGGATGGTCCTGCTCCTCCCCCGGCGTGTTCGCCATCGGAAAATCCCGCGTGAGCCGCGTCCCATCCGGCGCAAGCACGGGATAGAAATAGGAGCGCGGGCCTTCGGGGGCATAGACAAATTCCGTGAACAGCTTGCCTTCGACCGAAACCGCCACGCGGTTGTCGCCACGTGTCACCTTGACGACCGGCGCCGGTGCGGCGGCCGAAAGTGACAGTGTGACTGCGAGGAAGGCGGCTGACAGCAATCCCTTTCTGAGTGGGCTTCGCCGGCAGGAGGCGGTTAGTTCAATGGAGGTCCGGATCACTTGTGGGGGGTGCATGGTGCGCATACTGAATTCGGCAGGGATTGAGCGGGCAGTCAGTCAAAGCACGACCGTGCCCAGCCACGGGCAACGAAGCAAGCGCGCAATCGAAACGGCAAATCTTCCATCCTCTCCGGGACCGATGTTCGGGAAGGATGATCCGCAAAGAGCCCTCTCCTCCGCGAAGAGTCGATTTTTGATTAAGTTCCGCGTATCCTGCCGCACCTCAACAAATCTTCCCGGCACCTGTCCTTGCGGCTGGGCAAACATGCGGCGGTAAGCCAGTGGCGTCATCCGCCTGTACTCGCGGAACCGCTGGTAGAAATTCGACATCGTTCCGAACCCGCATGCGAAACAGATCTCCGCCACCGGCTTCCCGCTCTCCGTAAGCAGACGACAGACGTGGCTCAGTCGGACATCATTCACAAAATTCACAAACGTCCGCCCCGTGCTTCGCGCAAAAAAACGGCTGAACGCGTTGGGCGTGAGTGACGCCACCTTTGCCGCCTGATCCAGACTCAGCGCTTCATTGGAAAAATCCCTTTCGACGAAATCCATCACCCGATTGATCCGCTCCGCATCCGTGACAGCCAGGTCCACACGGTAGCGTGGCGAAGCCAGGAGCCGCGCACTCTTGAGCGACAACTCGTGCAGGATGCCAAGCAGCCCGATCGCCCGCGGCAGGCTGCGCAGCTTCGTCAATTCCTGCATCTGTGCAACGATCGCTCCCGATTCTTCTGGAGCGAAGCAAACGCCACGGCCGGATCGCTGGAGCATGGCCTGAACCTTGCTTAGCTCGGGAAGCGACCAGAAACCTTCGCCAAAACAATCCCCGCGAAACTGCAGGACGATCGAGTGGGACATCCTCCGTGCGCCGCCCGAAGCAACACTCGCCCATCGGTGCGGCAGATTCGGGCCGAGCAGAATGAGATCACCCGGTCCGTACTCCTCAAGGCTGTCGGCGACAAACCGTCTTCCAACTCCCGAAAGGATGGCAGTGAGCTCGAATTCGGGATGAAAATGGAAGGGTGCACTGAACGAGTGGCACCGATAGTCACGGCAGGAGAAGGACTGGGCTTCTCCGGTCAGGATCTTCTCGAAATGGACGCGCATGACAACTGCCCCTATGGGCCAGGATAAAATAATGGAAGTTCTTGCCGCGGGAGCGGAGGCAGGGCCAGTCTTTTTCAACTAGACTTTCCCCCTTGTCCCACTCCCCAGACATCTCGCTGGAACCTTTGATCGACAGCCTGCGCGCCGCCGGGGCGGTCGCTTCGGATGACGTCCGTATTGCGCCCTTGAGCGGAGGTGTTTCGAGCGACATCTTCCTTGTTGAGGATGGTTCCCGACGCTTTGCCGTGAAACGTGCGCTTCCGCGGCTCAAGGTTCGGGACGCCTGGTTCGCCGATATCTCACGCAACCGCGTTGAGCAGGCCTACCTTGAGTACGCATCGCATGTATTGCCGGGCTCGGTCCCCCAAATCCTGCACTCGAATCCCGAGGCCGGTTGGTTCGCCATGGAGTATCTTGGCGACAGATTCGCCAATTGGAAAAGCCTCCTGATGTCCGGTCAGGTCGATCCACTGCACGCAATCAATGCGGGCGAAACACTCGGGCGGATCCATGCCGCCTCGTGGGGCAATACCGAGGTCGCCTCGCGTTTTGCCACGCTCCCCAATTTCCATGCGTTGCGCATTGAACCTTACCTGCTGACAACCGCCGCTCGCATCCCCGGTTCGCGCGCCTTTCTGGAGTCGGAAGCAATGCGACTCAGTGAGACCCGGCTCGCTCTCGTGCACGGCGACTACTCGCCGAAAAATCTGCTCGTCTCTCCCGAACGCCTGGTTGTGCTCGATGCGGAATGCGGCTGGTTTGGTGATCCCGCATTCGACACCGCCTTCCTGCTGAATCATCTGCACCTCAAGGCACTCGTCCACCGCATGCACCCCGACCCCTACCTGGCACTCGTTCCCGCATTCTGGCGTTCCTACGTCGCTGCACTGGGCCAACACGCTTCGGCTGATCTCGAGATGCGCACCGTTCGCCTCCTGCTTGGCCTCATGCTGGGCCGGGTACATGGCAAATCTCCCGCGGAGTACCTGACCACGGACGACGGGGAGCGCATCACAAGATTCGTGCTGAAACACATGCCCGATCCACCCCCAATGCTTTCCGGCTTCACGGAGGATTGGCGTGCGACACTCTATCGCCCATGACAATCACGGCCCTGCAAGCTCTACAGATCTTTGACAGCCGCGGAAACCCAACCGTCGAGGTGGAAGTCACGCTTTCAAACGGCATGAAGGGCCGCGGACTTGTCCCCTCCGGCGCATCGACCGGGCGCCATGAGGCCTGCGAGTTGCGCGACCGCGATCCCGCGCGCTTCCGTGGCAAGTCGGTCTTCAGGGCCGTTGAAAACGTTGAGGGAGAGATTGCCCGGGAAATTGTCGGACGCGACGTCCTGGATCAGTCCGGACTGGACGCGGCGCTCATCGCCCTGGACGGCACGCCCAACAAGTCCCGTCTCGGTGCCAACGCGATCCTGGGCACATCCATGGCGGTGGCACAGGCCGCCGCAGTTGCGCGGGGCGTGCCGCTGTACGAGTCGCTTGGAAACGGAACGGGAACCGTCCTGCCGCTTCCCGAGATCCAGATTTTTGGCGGGGGAAAACATGCGCACGGCCGCATTGATCTCCAGGACTTCATGATCGTCGCGACTGCGGCGCGCTCCTACGAGGAAACACTCGAAGTCACCCACAATGTCTTCCACGCGGCGGGCGATCTGATGCGTGAACGGGGACTGCTCGCCGGGGTCGCGGACGAAGGCGGCTACTGGCCGCTCTTCAAGCGCAACGAAGACGCCCTTGAAGCGATGGTTGCCGCCATCGAACGCGCCGGTTACACGCCGGGATCCGACGTGGCCATCTCCCTCGACATCGCTGCCACCGACCTCTTCCGCGACGGCAGTTACACCCTGGGATTGGAGGGTGCTCGCTACTCATCACTGGAGTTTGCCGAGTTGGTGATGGGGTGGATGGAGAAATACCCCATCCTATCCATCGAAGATCCGATGGCTGAAGATGACTGGAGGGGATGGAAGCATCTCCGCTCGGCGATCGGTCATCACTGCCAGCTCATCGGGGACGATCTCTTCACCACCAATCTCGCCCGCATCGAGCGCGGCATTGCGGAGGGTTCGGCCAATGCCGTGCTCATCAAGCTGAACCAGATCGGCACCGTGACCGAGACCATCGCCGCAATTCGTCGCACGCAGCAGGCCGGATGGTTGCCCGTGATCTCGGCGCGATCCGGCGAAACCGAGGATGCTTTCATCGCCCATCTCGCAGTCGCGACCGACGCGGGGCAGCTCAAGGTCGGCTCCTTCAGCCGCAGCGAACGCATGGCCAAATGGAATGAGGTCCTCCGTATTCAACGACACCTCGGATCGCGCGCCCGTTTTATCGGCAGCAACCTCTTCGCGCAAGCCGGCATCAAACCGCATTTTCTCCCATGAGCACTCACTACCGTCTCAACCGTCTCTTCAATCCCGTCACCCGGCGCTGCCTCGACGTCGCTGTCGATCACGGCATCTTCGGCGAGGAGGAGTTTCATCTCGGCATCGAGAGTCTTCCACGCGTCGTCGAAGCGCTGGTCGCCGCCGCGCCCGACGCCATTCAGCTCTCTCCCGGCATGAGCCGACTGTTGCAGGCGCTGCCCGTCCGGCCCAAACCGGCGCTCGTCCTGCGCACCGACCCGGCAAATTGCTATGGACGAAAACTGCCGACCCAGTCCTTCGCATTCGCTGTGGACGAAGCCATCGAGACAGCGGTGCGTCTCGATGCCGCCTGCGTTGTCGTGAACCTTCTCCGGGTTCCCGGCGCCGATGAACTTACTGAGTTCACGCTCCGCTCGATCGCCAGGCTCAAGCCCGCCTGCGAACGTTACGGCATGCCCCTCATGATCGAACCGCTTGTCTTCATGCCCAACGAAAAGGCCGGCGGATACATGAGCGATGGCGATCTGAAGAAGATTCTGGGGCTCGTGCGCCAGGCTGTTGAGATGGGCGCGGACGTCATCAAGGCAGACCCGACGACCCATACCGCAGACTATCACAAGGTCATCGAAACAGCTGCGGGAATTCCAGTCCTCGTGCGCGGCGGCGGAAAGGTGAGCGACCGTGAGATACTTGTGCGCACGGAGGAACTCCTCGCGCAGGGTGCCGCAGGCATCGTCTACGGGCGTAACATCATCCAGCATCCGAAACCGGCCGCCATCACGCGCGCCCTCATGGCACTCCTGCACGACGGGCTCACCGCTGATGCAGCTTTCACCCGATTTCTTGCCTGACATCATGAAAACACTTCGTCTCGGCATCATCGGCGGAGGTCTGATGGGACGCGAAACCGCATGCGCGCTGGCGCGCTGGTGCAATCTCGAGGATGCGGGCGTTGCCGCCGAACTCACCGCTATCTGCGATCTCCAGCCGACCGCGCTCGACTGGTTCCGACGCCTGCCGTCGGTAAAGCTTTTCACGGCGGACGCCGCCACCCTGCTCGCGTCCAAGGAGGTCGACGCCGTGTATGTTGCCGTGCCGCACCATCTCCACGAAGCACTCTATCTCCAGGTACTTCGCGCGGGCAAGGACCTGCTCGCGGAGAAACCTTTCGGCATCAATCTCTCCGCCGCGCGCCGTATCCGCGAAGAGGCCAGCCGGCTCGGCCGCTTTGTTCGCTGCTCCTCCGAATTCCCGTTCTGGCCGGGTCCCCAGCGCATCATGGCGGAGGTGCGAGCCGGGAAATGCGGACATCTCATCGAGGTGCGAAGCGGCTTCCTCCATGCGAGCGATCTCGATCCCTCCAAGCCGATCAACTGGAAACGCCAGGCCCAATTCTGCGGTGCCGCCGGTGTGATGAATGATCTCGGCATGCATGCGGTGCATATCCCACTGCGCATGGGCTGGAAGCCCGCTCACCTCTACGCCCGACTCCAGAAGATCGTCACGCACCGGCCCGACGGCAAGGGCGGCACCGCCGTGTGCGACACCTGGGAAAACGCCCTCCTTGCCGGAGAGTTTCGCGATGAGGCAGGATCACTCGTGCCGATTTCAATCGAGACTAAGCGTGTCGCCCCGGGCGAGACCGACACCTGGTACCTTGAGGTCACCGGCACCGAGGCCAGCTATCGGTTTTCCACCAAGGAACCCAAGACGCTCTGGGTCTTTCGGCGCGACAAGGAGCAGTGGTGGCAGAAAACAGACCTCGGCAATACGCCGCCTTTTAAGGTCGTCACTCCAGGCATCACCGAGTTCGGCTTCTCCGATTGTTTCCAGCAGATGATCGCGGCATTCGCCTCTGAATGGGCGGGCACCCTCGGCGGGCGCTTTGGCTGCGTGACACCCGACGAGGCCGTCGCGTCGCACGAAATCTGGGATGCCGCACTTCGCTCACACGCAACCCAGTCAGTCATCACGCTGGACTGATCACGTCCGCTCATGTCCTCCGTTCATTCGTTGCCTGCCAACGGTCCCCTCAATGCTGCGGCGTTCGAGGTCGTCCCCTACACACCTGCAGTCCCTCGAACCCGTCTGCTCGTCATCGCCTGTGGTGTGAAGATCCATTTTCCATGGGCGCTTGCGTGCGAACGCAGCGCCGCTGCTGCGGCCAAAGTTGGCAAGGCGGTTGCCGGACTGCCGATCGACGTCGTGGCTCTCCCGGAGCCCTTCGAGGATCCGGTCGATCTCGTGGCAGCTCTCGACTCAGAACTGGCAAAAGGCATCGCGGGGATTGTGTTCTTTCACGCCGCCTTCACCGCCGGTGAAATCGGGTCACACTTTGGACGGTGGTTGCTCGATCACCCGGTTCCCGTCATGAGCTGGTCCCACCCGGACCCCGCATCCGAACGCAATACGGCCAACAGCTTCTGCTGCCAGAATTTTATCCTGGGCATGTGGTCCCGTCTCGGCGTGCGCTATGCGTGGATGCACGCTCCCATCGATGACAGCGCCGTGCCCGGGCTGGAAACATTCGCCCGCACGAGTCGGACACGGGAGCGCCTCCGGCATGCCAGGATCCTGCATGTCGGTGGCTCGCGAGTATCCGCCTTCTACGATGGTGAGGCTGATGAGCTCGCCCTCATGAGGCGCTTCGGCGTGCGATTTGATCGCATCGACATTGAGACCGCGTTCCAGTTTTCAAGAAAGCGCTTCACCAACCGGCAGGTCGCCGGGCTTCGAGAAGCCCTGAAGTCTTCGCCTCAATGTTCGCTCGTGGACCTGCCCGACTCACAGATCGATCAGACCTATCGCTTCGGTCTGGCAATGCTCGAGATGGCGCGTGAAGGCGGCTATGCAGCAGCGACATTCAAGAGCTGGCCGGATCTTTTCGACTGCTACGGATGCGCGATCGATGGTGCTGTTTCCCTCTGCAACGATGTCGGCTTCACCGTTGCCGAGGAGGGGGAAATGCCGGGAGCCCTGACCTCGCTGATCCTCAACCTGGTATCCGAGGGCTCCGCGGTCGCCACGCTCCAGGACCTTTCCGCCGCCAACACGGCATGGAACAGCATCGGCCTCTGGCACTGCGGTGCGGCGCCCCTTCGATGGCTGCGGAGAGGGACAACGTTCGCGGCACGTCGACATTCGATCCTTGAAAATGGAGATCCCGAAACCGCAGTCGGCCTGATGGTGGAATTTCTCCTTGCACTAGGTCCCGTCACCGTCGCTCGGTACCAGTCGCCGGATGCCGCTCGATGCATCGCCTTCGAAGGTGAAATCATCGACTCTCCGATGCCCTTCCGCGGCACCTGGGGCGAGATGCGGGCCAATCGTGGCCACGATGCCGCTGCCATCGCAAACGCGATCCTTGGAGGAGGGCTTGATCATCATTGGTCCGTCGGATTCGGACACTGGGGCACCGCTTTGCGGCAATTGAATCACTGGCTCGGCGTAAGCGATATTCCGATTCCTGCTGAGGGCGGAACATTGCACGGAGTGGGTCCGGTCTCACGTTGAACCATGTCGGATTTCGATGTCATCGCCTGCGGGCTCAACGTGGTGGACAATGTGGTCGTCCTGCCGGAGACCGTTCGTCGCAATGAAAAGCACGAAGTCCCTCGGATGCTGATTCAGGGCGGCGGGCCAGGGGCGAACCAGGCATGCGGGCTTGCAGCGCTCGGTTGGAGGACGGCCATGCTGACCCGGCACGGCGACAATACGGTTTCACGGATCGCAGAGGCTGAATTCGCCCGCCATGGCGTCTCCCTCGATCTCGTAGTCCACGCCCCGCGGGCCCGCCCCGCCCTCGCGGTTGTCGAGGTGGATCCAAATTCCGGTGAGCGCACGGTTTTCTACAATGTCGACGACTACGACTGGCTGTCTGCTGACGACGTGCCTGAGGCCGCGGTGAAGCGCGCGAGGCTGGTCATCACCGATGGCTATGAGGCAGCTGCAGCGCTGCGGCTGCTGCAACTCGCCCGTGCAAACGGCATTCCTGGCGTGCTCGACATCGAAACCGGTGAGCCCGACAAGGTACGGCCGCTCTATGCCGCGGCGTCCCATGTCATCGTCTCCCTGGAAGGTGGCCGCAGGACGACCGGATGCGAGAAGCCATCGGATGTGATTGCCGCCCTGACCGAATGGACGGACGCACAGCGAATTGTCACCGATGGCGTCAACGGCTCATGGGCATCGACCCCGGATGGCGTCATTCATCAGCCCGCGTTCCGTGTTGCCGCCGTCGACTCCACGGGGTGCGGCGACAGTTTTCACGCCGCCTATGCTTCGGCCTTGCTCGACGGATTTCCGCTCGCGGAGCGCCTCGAATTCGCGGCCTGGTGCGCTGCGCAGGTCGCGCTCGCCCTCGGCGCCCGCACCTGCCTCCCGACACGCGCGTCGCTTCACTCCTCCGACCAATCCATCCTGTCGCCCGCGCTTCAAAATCTCCTCCGGAGTGCCCGTCTCTCACCCTCCTGAAGCAGGAGACATCCGTTGAGCGTGAGGCTCAGTAAACGCGGAGCTCAGATTGCCAGGCCCAACCGGAGTCCTCATCGAGCAGCGACATCCTCACCGGACTCTTGGCACCTGGAGGTGTGTCCAACGGTATTTCCAACCAGGGAAGAGCACCAATCCGGTTTGCAACATTTCCATGCGGCGAATTTGTAGGAGTCGATGTGATCCATTTTGTATTCATTCGCGCTGCATCCACATTCGACTCACCAGGACGCTCGGTCGATTTTCCAGGTTCGGCAGAGATCCAAACCGCTACCTGCAGGCCGTCCCGGAAGACAAGTGAGATCCCCTCGGATGCATCCGCGTCAATGGACAGAAGAACGTTTTGACTATCATATTCCTGCCATTGAAAGCGCCCATTCATTGGCACAGATCCCTTCGCGAGAGGTATCAACACCCGAGTCCCCTCACGCCGCACCATCGCGCTTTCAAAACCACCACTCCTTTTCCAGTCCGATTCAGAAACGCCCTCCGGGCAGTCAAAGGCAATACCCCAGCTGAGTTCAGCGCTGGAAAGCGCCCGGGGCGCATGAGCCTGTCGCTCGCTCAACAAAGCCTGCCGCTTCACCTCTGAATCATCCGCCAGGCCAACAGGCAGAGGTCGGGTGGAAACCACGGTATCGCGCGTTGGCGCGAAGGTCCACGGAGAGATCCGGATGTGAACCTTTCGGAAAGCAACGGCCGTTTCCCCTCCTTCGGAAATCGCTGCCTCGCGTTTCTGTTCGGAATCCGACGCCGATGTCGCCTCGGCATTGGCCTTTCCACTCGCAGGCAACGCGTCCTCCCGATGCGCCGTGGGGGAGGGCCTTTGATTGAACTGCGATGAAAGCGCTCGACCCGATTTGCCGAAATTGTCGTCCTGCGAAATCCGTCGCGCGTGTGGCAAGGCTTGGTGGATGTAAGCCGAGGAATCTGTCAAAGGCAAGGGCGCTGTTCCTTCTCCGGCAACGGGAAGGGAACGCCCCCCTGAAATGCCTTCCGACTCAGCGGACGCACGGCGAGTGACACCCGCGCTTCCATTGATCGCCTCGGTTGCCGAAGCACCCGCCGATCCGCCTGCGCCGTTCACCGAAGGCGATCCTCCTCCCGAACCCGAAACAATTGGCAATCCTGACTCATTGGAAATGGCCGCACCGAATGAATTTGGTGCGGCTCCATCGATTGATGGAAGAACAAGGGGACGTTCAGGAACAATCTTGTCCTGCGCATGGGTAGAATCTCCACCGTAAGACGAAGAGAGGTTTTCGATCTCCGTCGGCTCAGCCAATGCCGCAGTGAGCAGCGTTTCCGTCGAGGCAGATGCCTTCTCCCTACGGAAGGATCTCTGGACCTGCCATGACGTGTGCGCAGCTTCAAGGTTTCCGGAGCCTCCCTCTGCGTCATGGTGATCGGTCGCAGTAATTCCGATCGCTGATTCTTCGACCGCCCCATCTGTCACTCCCGAATCGTTGGCGAAATTTGGAACCAGATTCTGGACGAGCATCTGTGACTGCCGCCCCCTGCGCATAAGTATGCCAGCAAGCAGGAACGCGACAAACGCCACACCGATCCCCGCACACCAAATCCATTTCGCCTTTGCCGATTTCTGAGTCGAACTCCCCCGTCCCACCGATCCATGATCGGCTCGACGGTCTGCATTCAAATGCTCCGTTTCAAGTGCATGCTTGCCTTCCCACGATTCGCCCGGCGAACCAGGTTCAGTGTCCGGCAGCCCGGCACGGGACGAATCGGGATCCTTCGTGCGCACGCTTCGAGTCTCCGGAGGTTTCAACAGACTCCAGCTGTGAACCCTGATGCCACTCGTCGTGCGTGCGGTAAAC
>CAUJJL010000140.1 GCA_963205455.1 Verrucomicrobiota bacterium | reverse complement strand
CGTTGGGAAGGGTTCGGTTCTGGAACTAGCTGTCGTCGCGCCCTCCGTGGTTTCAGTCAGCGTGAGGCGGGGAGCGCGAACGCGCAGCAAGGGCACAGCGCCAGGTCGCGCCCTCCGTGGTTTCAGTCAGCGTGAGGCGGCATTACCCATCCTCCGGTGCGGGTTTTTGCGGAGAGGTCGCGCCCTCCGTGGTTTCAGTCAGCGTGAGGCGGCTACGGTGTCCGGGGTGTCAGTTTGAATGCGTCCATGTCGCGCCCTCCGTGGTGTCAGTCAGCGTGAGGCGGCCAGAGTCCCGAAATCAGGTTGATCCCGCGCCAGGTCGCGCCCTCCGTGGTTTCAGTCAGCGTGAGGCGGATCGTGGGTCAGGCGAATTTGGATCCGAACAAGCAGTCGCGCCCTCCGTGGTTTCAGTCAGCGTGAGGCGGAATGCAGTCATTGACACGAAGTGCCTCAGCGGTGGGTCGCGCCCTCCGTGGTTTCAGTCAGCGTGAGGCGGATCCGCAGACCGTGCACGTCGCCGAGGACATCATGTCGCGCCCTCCGTGGTTTCAGTCAGCGTGAGGCGGGCCGTGCTCCGATTGCCTACGACTATGGGCATGTTGCGGTCGCGCCCTCCGTGGTTTCAGTCAGCGTGAGGCGGCACGTTTGCCGCACTTCCGCGCATGTAGTGTCGTGTCGCGCCCTCCGTGGTTTCAGTCAGCGTGAGGCGGTGATGCCTGATGCTCAAACAAAATCGGTCGGGATGGTCGCGCCCTCCGTGGTTTCAGTCAGCGTGAGGCGGTTGGAGGAAAGATTACAGACCTTGCGGCTCAAGCGGTCGCGCCCTCCGTGGTTTCAGTCAGCGTGAGGCGGGCTCGCAAGTTGCATCGGCAAACGATTGATTTGTGCCTCGAAGCGGGGTTGAAATCGGTCCGCGGTTTGTGACTCGCCGCCATCATGCCTATCTACCTCCAGTACTATTTCTGGCTCTTGCTGCTTTCGGTTTCGATATTTGCACTCGAACGCCTTGTACCCAGGTCGCGAACGCAGGAGGTGCTCAGGCCGGATTTTGTGCAGGACCTGTTCTGGATGATCTTCAATGTCCAGTATATGAGCTGGATGCTGGCGATTCTCGCCGTCTACGCCGTTGCCTGGCTGAACCGTGCCTTTCTCCATGTCGGTCTGCCGCATCCCGAATCGCTGAGACTTATCGCGAGCTGGCCGCCTTGGGCCCAGTTCGTCACATTTTTTCTCATCAAGGACTTCCTCGAATGGAATATCCACTGGGCCAACCACCGTTACCGGTGGTTGTGGAGGTTCCACAAGTTGCACCACAGCATCGAGGTCATGGACTGGGTTGCCACGTTTCGATCTCACTGGTTCGAAATCGTCATCTACAAGGTGCTCATCTACCTTCCCCTGGTCGTGCTCGGCGTCGACGATGGGGTCATATTTTGGATACTCATCTTCTCGCTTCTGATCAATGAACTGAACCACTCCAATCTCTGCTGGGACTGGGGAATCTTCCGATACCTTCTCAGCTCACCCAGATTTCATGCATGGCATCACGATGTGAAACTGCACGGGAAGTATGGGCAAAATTTTGGGGCGACTTTTGTCCTATGGGACTGGATTTTCAGAACGGCGCATTGGCCCTCTGACGCGGCATTCCCGACGGAGTATGGCTTGAAGGATGCGGCGTCCTATCCACGTGGAATCTGGGCGCGATTGTGGGAGCCATTCTTTCCGCGGTATTTTCGTAAGCAGGCTGCCGGAGAATCACGGAGCGTACGGCCGAATGTATGAGCGGGGCGACGCGACGAAGCCGAGGTGGGATGAACGAAAAAGCCACCCAGGATTGCTCCAGGATGGCTTCGGATTGGTGGCTAACCGCGCCAGATGCTACTTGCGCCGGTTCTTGACGAATCGTGCGAAAATACCCAGGCCCAATGCCCCGGCTCCAAGCAGCAACACAGTTGCCATGTTGGATTCAGGAACTTGAACCGTTGGAGGGGATGTCGCCAATTGCAGGACGAAGGATATCATTGTGGGTATGGTTTGAAGACAGTTATCGAAACTGACGACAGTGATCAGCATAAATTACGCCGTCGCAATTGAGGCGGGCGCTGGGCACGTTCAACATGCTTATAGGCTGTATTTTAGATTTTTATAATGCCAAGGATGCACAGCGCCCAACTGAAGCGAAGTGTAAATCGGTTCGACGTTTTTGTCGGATGATCGACGTCCTTCGTTGCACCATCCAACGACGGGTATCGCATGAACTCCTTCATTCTCGTTCCCCGGATTGTGCGAGAAAACTTCCGCTACTTTTGCTCGGACCTCTTCGGCTTGGCATCACTCGGTACCCGTGATTCCGCATCGACCTTGAAACGGTTTGAATGGAGTTTCTGAAGCAGGGTTTGCATTAAAAGTGGGGGTTCACTTCCTGCTTGAGATTGTACACTCCTCCCAATGACGAGAGACCGACGGCAATCGAAGACAATGGGCCTATGTGCTTGGGATTGCCTGCAAAATCACCGGCTGGATTTGAGAGGCGACGGGATCCTAGCTGACCCGGGCATTGGGTCACGAAAGACGTTGAATCCCGCTTGGGGTTTGAGGCGAACCCTGTCGGTGCTTGCCTTGGGTTCTTGGATGACGGCGATGGTCTGGGGAACACCTTCTGTTTCTTTGCCGGCTCGACTGGATCGAGCCCAACTCCTTGCCTACCGCGCCGATGACGGCACGGTGCGGCCGGTGCGGTCGATTGAGGACTGGCGGAAGCGACGCGAAGAGATCGTGCGGGGAATGTTGGCTGTAATGGGTCCGATTCCTGACGGCACCAAACGGGTTCCTCATGATGTGGCGATCGAGGAAGAGCATGACGCGGGCAGCTATCTCCGCCGACGAATCACCTTTCACTCGGAACCGGGTTCTCGTGCGCAGGCCTATCTGCTCATTCCCAAGTCGGCTCTTTCAGGTGCAAAATCCGCGCCGGGCGTGCTCTGTCTCATGTCGACAGACAACCAACGTGGCAACAAGCAGACCGTCGGCATCCTCGAAGGAAAACCCGGCCGAGCCTACGCTGCCGAGCTCGCTGAGCGCGGCTATGTGGCAATTGCGCCTGCCTATCCCCTGCTCGCCGACTATCAGCCGGACATTGCGGCTCTCGGGTATCGCAGTGGGACCATGAAGGCGATTTGGGACAATATGCGCGCCCTCGACCTGCTGGAGTCTCTGCCCTGCGTCCGCGGAGGCGGATTCGGTGCGATCGGTCATTCGCTCGGAGGGCATAATGCCATTTTCACCGCGGTACTCGATGAACGGATCCGAGTCGTCGTCTCCAGTTGCGGATTCGATTCGTACCTGGACTACTATGGCGGCAGCGACGATGTATGGCAGCCTGGAAAGGGGTGGGCGCAGGCGCGTTACATGCCCCGGTTACTGGACTATGCGCGCGGCGAGATTCCCTTTGATTTCCATGAACTCCTTGGGGCGCTCGCTCCGCGTCCGGTCTATGTCAATGCGCCGGTGAACGATTCCAATTTCAAATGGCAGAGCGTTGATCGAATTGCCGCGGCCGCCGGTCAAGTTTATCGGCTCTATGATGTTCCGAATCTGCTGCGCGTCGACCACCCTGATTGCGCACATGATTTCCCCGACGAACAGCGGGAGATAGCGTACCGTTGGCTGGACCGAGTCCTTCGGTAGTCGAAACTACTTCATGGTTCTGGGAACGGATGCACCACGGGAATCGGATTACCGTTTCCACGGCGGTAGATCGAAAAAGCGAAGTTATCGACTGTGATCACCTTCGCCCTCCAAAATTTTTGATGGCCTCAGGTATTTGTCGCGGAACACTCTGGTTCGGTGGCTGTGCGGACGGGCTGTTATCTGGGCGCAAGCCTGTTACAACGAGGACTTCTGACGGCATCGGGTTCCGCAGCGCGCTCGTGGGCACGGTATGCGACCCCTAGGGATGGATCGAATCTTGACGGTGATCCAAATTTGAGCCACTATCGACATATGAGCCAGGCCATGGCAATCAATGCAAAGAAGACTCTGGCTGCTGCGCTAAGGCGTAAGCTTTCCGAAGAGAGGATCAGCGTCAGTGCGTTCGCCCGGAAGATTGGAACCGGTCGCCAGTCCGTTCGCCGGTTACTTGATGGGAGGAATACCGCGATAACCCTAAACACGATGGCAAAAGCAGCTGACGCGCTCGATTTGGAGCTCGAACTTTCCGTCAAGGCGTTGCCTTTGGCGAAGCTTGAAGGGCTTGCTCGCCGTTATGTAGCCGCGACTGACGACAAGGTTGCTGCCAAACTGGAGGAACAGTTTCTCAAGGGATACTATGGCAGGCCCGCCAAATAGTCGCGATGCCGAAGATACAGCGGTCCAATGTTCCGCCTGATCTTATCCGCCATTTGTTGCGGCGCGCCCGAGAGCGGGAAATCACGTTGGAGGCCCTCCAGCAAATTCTGCGCTGGATCGAAAGTTGTCCGACCGTTCCGACCGGCGACTGGTACAAGCGTTTTCAAGGTGTCACAGTTTGCGGACGGAATTCGCTCGTGCGCACCTTGCTCACACCCAGCCAAAGCGCCCGGGGTATCGAAATCGAATAGTCTTGGAAACGTTCTTCTCGAAAAGCGTGGAAGATATCCGAGATATCCGTTGTGCAATGGCGGATGGATTCCGCTCAATGCATTTGCGCCAGCAAATCTCAAGCGCTGCGAGTGGTGGTAGGACCTGGATTCGAACCAGGGAAGGGCAGAGCCCAAGAGATTTACAGTCTCTCCTCGTTGGCCACTTGAGTATCCTACCGAATGAGGAGGGGCTAGTTCATGTCTGCGGAGGAGCGGCGCAAGTCTTTTTTCGACTTTGCCCGATTGGGCTATCCGGCTTCACGCAGTGCTGAGCGAAGGGACTGACGCGCACGGTTCGCAATTTGATCGCCGAGCCTGGAGTTGAGCGAAGGCGTTAGAGAGGGCCTTTGAGACCACGGCTGGGCGGATGGGCTTGCTGATATAGTCATCCATTCCCGCTTCTATGCATCGCTCGCGGTCGCCTTGCATTGCATTTGCGGTCATGGCGATGATCCAGGGGCGGGCTGCGACCGGGTACAAAGTGGACAGGCGTTGCGAACATTCGAGCCCGTCCATTTCAGGCATCTGGACATCGAGGAAAATCACGTCGAAGGCCTGGCGTGAAAGTGCGGCAAGCACTTCGATGCCGTTGGAGACACGCTCGATCTTGTAGCCCAACCGTCCAAGCAACAGGGAAGCCACGCGCTGGTTCACCGCATTGTCCTCAGCGAGCAGGATGCGCAGCGGAAATTCATGGGCGAGGAGGACGTCTGCGGTCTTTTGAGAACTATTGCCATCCGCGCCGCTGTCAAAAATCTGTGTCAGAGCGTTGCACAACGTGGAGGACTTCGCGGGTTTTGTCAGGACGCGTGCGATGCCAAGGCCCTTGAAGCCCGCACCCGAATCTCCGAGCGAAGTGAGCGCAACGATAGGAAATTGATCCTGGGAATGGCGCTTGCGAAGTGCGCGCGCGAGATCGTAGCCGTCCATTTCCGGCATCTGGACGTCGATGATCGCCAGGTCGAATTTTCTGCCGTCATCAATCCATCGAATGGCTTCGGCGCCGGTGCTGGCTGCTTCCGTGATCATGCCCCAGCGTTTTCCCTGAAGGCTGAGAATGCGCCGGTTTGTCGCGTTGTCATCCACGATCAGCAGCCGCCGGTCCTTCAAGGCGGGGACATTGTTTTGATCGCGAGGACCAGGAGAGTAGGCGGCTGCCTCAAGCGGCAGTTCAAAGATGAATGTGGTTCCCTGACCGACGACGGACTCCACCCAGATGCGTCCGCACATGAGATCAACGAGTCTTTGGGAAATCGCGAGTCCAAGCCCGGTGCCGCCATACTTCCGCGTCGTGGAAGCATCGACCTGGCTGAAGGATCGGAAGAGCCGGTCCAGTCGGTCGGCGGGGATGCCGATGCCGGTGTCCCTCACGGAAACCTTCAACCGGGGCTGGCCGTTTTCCGTGGTGCGCTGGCTCAAGTTGACCAGGATTTCTCCACGCTCGGTGAACTTCACGGCGTTGCCGATCAGATTGATCAGGACCTGCCGGAGCCGGGTAAGGTCTCCGACGATGCAGGGAGGCACGTCGTCCTCGATCCAATAGAGCAGGTCGAGCCGCTTGGCCGATGCCGGGCCGGCGGCGAGGTCGAGGGCGCTCTCCACGCAGTCTCGCAGATTGACGGACAGCCGTTCCAGTTCGAGATGGCCAGACTCGATCTTTGAGTAGTCGAGGATGTCGTTGATGATGGCGAGGAGCGCATCGCCGCTCGTCCGGATGGTTTCGGCGAATTCTCGCTGCGAGGCGTCAAGTTGCGTATCGAGAAGAAGGTCCGTCATGCCGATGACGGCGTTCATCGGCGTGCGGATTTCATGACTCATGTTGGCGAGGAAATCCGCCTTGGCCGTGGCTGCGGCATGGGCATCCCTCGCAAATTTTTCGGCGCGCGCGCTTGCGGCCTTCAACTCCAGATTGCGTTCACGAATGGTTTCCTCGGCAGCGTGTAGTTCGGTGATGTCGATGTTGCATCCCACCACGCGAAGCGGCTGCCCCGTGTTGCTCCATTCCGCAACGATAACGGATGCCAGCACCCAAACCGTGTGACCGTCTTTGTGTTTGAATCGCAAGGGGGAGCGATAGGGTGTGGCGCCGCGTGTTCGCACGAGTTCCTTGAACCGGGCTTCGGCGGGTAGGACTTCCTCCTGAAACAGGTGACGTTTCCATTCGTCCGGCGTGTTGGGAAACTCCTGGTCGGTGTAACCGAGCATCCGTTTGTAGCTCTGGCTATAGAACAGGGTGTTGCTCTCCAGGTTCCAATCCCAGTATCCCGCAAATGAGGACTCGAAGACCTTGAGCAGCAGGGCACGCTCCTGCTTCACGGCATGCTCAGCTTTCAGTCGGCCGGTGATATCGTATCGAATCGCGATGTAGGTTTCGACTTTCCCCTTCTCGTCCAGGAAGGGTACGATCGTAGAGTTGTCCCAGTAAAACGTTCCGTCCTTGCGACGATTACGGACCTGCCCGTGCCAGGTCTCGCCTTTGCTTATCGTTCGCCACAACTCCGCAAAGAATTCGGTGGAATGATATCCGGAATTGAGAATGCGGTGGTTTTGTCCGATCAGCTCTTCGGGCGGATAACCGGAGGCGCGACAAAAGGCGTCGTTTATCTCGGTGATGGTGCCATCCGGATCGGTGATGGCGACTGCCGCGTGTTCGTCGATTGCCTTGCGAATCTGACGGGAACGGCGCAGGGCGGAGGCGAGTTCCTGCCTCAGTGTGGCGAAGTCCTGATCTGCCTTGACCCGTTGATTGAGAATCATCCGGGCGGCGAACCAGATTGCTGGACTTACAAGCAGGGCGAAAATAATCGAAGTGTGGGCGAGGGATTCCGCCGCTGATTCAGCGGGTATGATGCGGCCGACCGCATTGGCGATGACGTGTGCTGCCAGGATGCTGGCGACTCCAACCATGACAATGAGCGTGGAATTCTGGCAGAATCGTGACTGCATCGGGTATCAATGGCACGCGTGAGCAGTTCTCTAGGGAGCTGCTCCGTCGGTTGGCAGGCCGTGGAGGGGCAATTTCATCCGTAAATGAGGTAATCGGATCCTGGTGGCCCGACTGGAGTGATATTTCATGGCTTTTTGTTGGGCATTATCGTGAGTGCTATGGGTTTAGGATTCATCGAGCCGTTTCATGATCTTTCTTTTCGAATCCAGGTGTGCAGTGATTTCAGGATGCAACGACGGCCTAAGCGCGACGTGATATGGCGAACCTTAGGCAGCAAAGTGGAATTCAGATCAACCCACCTGGCAGTCCGCACTTTTTGTTTGGCGCTGAAGGTTCCGTTCTTTCCTTGGACAGCGCCACGATGACCCCACTTCTTGTTTTTCAGCGCATCAGCAAGTCATTTGGAGCTGTGCGCGCGTTGCGCGGGGTGGATTTCGAGCTCAGGCCCGGGGAAGTCCATGCCTTGCTGGGCGAGAACGGGGCGGGCAAATCAACGTTGATCAAGATTGCCACAGGTGCCCACACCCCTGATGGAGGCGCTCTGGTGGTGGAAGGAGAATCTCGTGGTGGACTCACGCCAGCGCTTGCTCACGACCTCGGCATCGCCTGCATTTACCAGCAGCCTGCGCTTTTTCCCGATCTGAGTGTGATGGAGAATCTGGCCCTTCGACTGGAAAAACCTTCGTCGTTTGCGCGTGTTCAATGGGCGGACAGAAGGAAGCGGGCCATGACGCTTCTGGCGCGAGTCGGTGCCGAAATTTCACCGGATGCCACCGTGAACGGATTGTCCATGCCGGAACAACAGCTGGTCGAGATTGCCGGTGCGGTGGGAGCGGAGGCCAGGATTGTCATCATGGACGAACCCACGGCTTCGTTGACGCGCCGTGAACAGGAGAGACTCTATGGAATTGTCCGTGCGTTGAAAGCGGAGGGTATTGGCGTCATCTATATTTCACATCGGCTTGAAGAAATTTTCGCGCTGGCTGATCGCGTCACGGTTTTGAGGGACGGTGCCAGTGTGGGAACGTTTGAGGTGCGTGACATCGACGAAGGGGAACTCATCCGCCTGATGGTGGGGCGAGAAGTGACGCATCTCTATCCGCAGTCAATCGGTTCGCCTGGCGAGGTGAGATTGAAGGTGGATCGTTTGTGCTGCCGGTCCTCGGGAGTGGAGGATGTTTCGTTTGAGGTTCGTGCTGGAGAGATTCTTGGCCTGGCCGGACTCGTGGGGGCTGGGCGCACGGAGCTTGCGCGCGTACTTTTCGGCATCACTCCCGCAGATGGCGGCACATTGTGTATTGATGGAAAAGTTTTCGCGATTTCGTCTCCGTCAGTAGCCATTGAAAACGGTATCGCCTACGTCCCGGAGGATCGGCGGCGTCATGGCGTGGTGCCTGAAATGCAAGTTGCGCAGAATATCACACTTGCAGCCCACCGCCGTTTTTTCCCTGGCGGGTGGCTGCGGAATCGCGTCGAGGCTCGCGCGGCGCGTGACTTTGTGAAGCAGCTTTCGATCAAGACCGCGGGGCTCGATTCACCGGTGTCGAGTCTGAGCGGAGGGAACCAACAGAAGGTGGCAATTTCGCGATGGCTGGCGACAGAGCCGAAGCTGCTGATACTCGACGAGCCGACGCAAGGGGTGGATGTAGGTGCGAAGAGCGAAATTCATGCGCTTATCCGGCGATTCGCTGCTGAGGGGATGGCGGTCATCCTCATATCGAGTGATCTGCCTGAAGTATTGGGAATGAGCGATCGCATCGGAGTGATGCGAGGCGGCAGATTGACCACAATTTTCCCCAAGGGCAGCCCAGCCTCCGAGGTGATGGCAGCGGCGCTCGGGCAGGCGGGTCTCGATGGAAAGGACGCTGCGCAATGACAGGTCGTTTTTCCAGAGAGTGGGCGGTGGGGATCGTGCTGGGTATTATGCTGATCGCGATGGCGATCTGGGCACCTGCATTTTTCCAGGTGCAACCGCTGCTTTCGCTGGCCACTCGTGAGGCTCCCGTGCTGATCGTGACGTGCGGCATGGTCGTGGTCATTCTGACGCGGCAGATCGACATTTCCGTCGGATCAATTTTCTCAATTTGCGGCGTGGTCTGTGGCCTTCTGGCAGCTGCGGGCTGGCCGGTGATGGCCGTTCTTGTCGCCGGTGCTATTGTCGGAGGAATCTTCGGGACACTTAACGGCCTGTTCATTGCCGGTCTTGGATTGCCCTCGATCGTGGTGACACTGGCGATGATGGTGACGCTTCGGCAGGGATTGAACCTCTTCAGACAGGGTGAGTTTGTTTCCCTGCCAGACGGTGTGCAATGGTTTGGCCTGGGTCAGATTCCTGGTCAGGTCATCATTCTGACGGCGGCCACGGTTCTGGCGGCGGGGATGGCCTTTTGCCTGCAAGGGATTGGGTTGGGACGACATTTTCATGCGGTCGGAAGCGATGCCGAGGCAGCGAGACTTTCGGGCCTGAGACCGCAGCGCGTCACGTTTCTTGCTTTTGCGCTGATGGGTGTGCTCACGGGAATTGCGGCGATGATGAATGTGGTGCAGTCCCCTCAGGTGCAGCCCCTCTCGGGCAGCGGCATGGAGCTGAAAGTAATCGCTGCGGTTGTCGTGGGCGGGGTCGCCATCTCGGGCGGTCGAGGTTACCTTTGGGGTGCGGCGATGGGGCTGTGCCTGCTGGCCTGCATTGCGCCTGCCCTTGTGCACCTGCATATCGAAGCGTATTGGGAGAAGGCGATTCAAGGTGTCATCATTCTCCTTGCGGTTCTTGCCGAGGCACTGGGTTCCCGCGGCAGACGCAACCATCATCCGTCGACGGCATGACTTCGAATTTGCAAGCAGTGCCCACCCACGCGCCATGGCGGCGTGTGCTTTTCCGGCACGAGACGCTGCTGTTCGTGCTGTTGCTCGTGGAATGGCTGTTGTTTTACCATTTCGGTACGACGACGAATCGCCGCGGCATGATCGTCGGTTTCGGCACGCTCAACAGGCAACTCGACATCCTTAGGCACTCGTGTGAGATAGGACTGCTGGCGCTCGCTCTGACGCCGGTAATTTTGACCGCGGGCATCGACCTCTCGGTTGCATCGCTTCTGGCGTTGTGTGCGATCCTGTTCGGGCAACTCACGCATGATGCCAGTTTGCCGTTGGTGCTCGCGATCCCGCTCACGCTTCTTGCGGGCGCGCTGGGTGGAGGATTGAATGCGGTGCTTGTCGCCGGGTTGAGGCTGCCACCGTTGATTGTGACCCTGGGCACGTTTTCTCTTTTCCGCGGCCTTGCGGAAGCTCTCACGGGCGGGGCTGTCACCTATTCTCGTTTTCCGCCCGGGTTCATCGCATTGGGTCAGGATCGATGGCTTGGGCTTCCGGCCCAGGCATGGGTATTGGTTGTCGTGGCGATCGGTATGTGGGTTCTGGTGCATCGAACCGTGGCGGGCAGGACGTTTCGGGTCATTGGCTTTTCGCCCGAAGGTGCGCGCTTTGCCGGATTGCGCACAGGGCGCTGTCTCGCGATCGCCTATGTGCTAGCGGGTGTGGTTGCCGCGGGTGCGGCATTGATCTATACGGCCAGGCTTGGTCAGGCGAAGGCGGACGCCGCGATCGGATATGAGTTGTTTGCGATCACTGCGGTGGTGCTCGGAGGGACCAGCATTTTTGGCGGTGTGGGCAGCATCACGGGAACGCTGCTCGGCGTGGCGATCATCGCGGTGCTGAAGAGCGGTCTTGGCACGCTCCCGGTGGTGATCCGCATGAATTCCGCAGAAGAGCTTTCCGGACTGCTCACGGGAGTGCTCCTGCTGGTTGCCCTCCTGCCCGGAACCGTGCCGAAACTTCTTTCCGTCCTGCGTGTCAGGCGATAGGGGATTGCCTCCTGATACTCGTTCATTTCATGACCTCCAGAAACCGTCTCCTCCTCCCTCTATCGCTAGCCGTTCTACTTGCAGGTGCGTTTGTGACGCAGGCCCTGGCCCAGGGCAGGGCGATGATCGGCCTGTTGCCGAAATCGAAGGGGAATGCCTACTTCATATCCTGCAAGGTCGGAGCTGAGAAGGCGGCGAAGGAACTCGGGGTTGAGCTCCTCTTTGATGGTCCGGTCGACGCCAATGCCGCCAAACAGAACGAAATCGTTGAGAATTGGATCACGCTTGGTGTCGATGCGATCGCTGTTGCCGCGGAGAACAAGGAGGGCATTTCGACAGCGCTTCGGAAGGCGCAGGAGCAGGGAATCAGGGTGTTGACCTTCGATGCGGACGCGCTTCCGGATGCGCGCAGTTTTTTTGTCAATCAGGCCACACCCGAAGGAATTGCCAGGGCGCTGATGGATGAGGCGGCGCGCCTCTGTGACGGGACCGGTGAATTTGCGATGCTCACAGCCAGCTTGACGGCGGGAAATCAGCGCGAATGGCAGAACCACATCGAGGCGCGTCTGGCGGACAAATATCCGCAAATGAAACTTGTGGCGGTTCGTCCCTGTGATGACCTGAAGGATCGGGCGCAGGCCGAGGCGACCGCGCTCATGAGCGCCATTCCTGCCCTCAAGCTCATCATGGCGATCTGTTCTCCGGCGGTTCCAGGCGCTGCGGAGGCTGTGAAACAGGCGGGGCGCGTCGGGAACGTGAAGGTCATCGGTCTCGGATTGCCGAATGAGAACCGACGGTATGTGAAGGAGGGTGTCACCCAGACGGTCGTCCTGTGGAAAACGGAAGATCTGGGTTATCTTACCGTCTACGCAGCAAATGCCCTGGTGAACGGCACGCTCAAGCCGGGTGCGAGGTCCTTCAAAGCCGGAAGCCTCGGAGAGTTTGCAGTCGATAAGGATCAGATACTGCTGGGGACACCATTCCTCTTCAACAAGTCGAACATCGACGAGTTCAATTTCTGATCGGACGGATCATTCCCAAGCGGCGCTGACGCGTTCTGATGGAGGGGCACGCTTCGTCGTGACCGGATTGAAGGTCGGACAAGGCACGTGCGTGCGCAGTGCTGTTATTGCGCAGCTGCGCGGTAAATGCGAATGGGGTGGCGGTGTTGTGCAGCGGGCAGTCCTGGTCACGACGAAGCGTGCCCCTCCAAGTGGTAGGGGAAGTTGTAAATTGGGGTGAGACGGCAGAAAGAATCGCACGAGTCGGCGAATCGAGCGCAATTAAAGGGGCGCGCAAACCAGTAATCCCACAACTACAGAGGCGCGTATCGAGGTTCCCAATGAAGCATTTCAAGTCGGCGCCGGGGCCGTAATCCTCTCAAGCGGGCGGGTTCTCAGGCGCCGACGAACGCCTTCGTGTAGCCGACCGTCGTGCGGGCTGGACCCGAAGGGGAGATGCCGGACGCGATCAGCTTGTCAGCCGTGTGCAGTGCAGCGGCGACGACCTGGTCCATGTTCAGATAGCGGTATTGTGCGAGACGGCCGATGAACGTGACATGGGTCTGACGGTCGGCGAGATCGCGATACTTCTCGATGAGGGACTGGCTCTCGTTCCCCGGCACGGGATAGTAGGGGTCATTGTGTCCAAAGCGGTATTCTTCCGAAAATTCGCGGACGATGTTCGTGAAGCGGCTCACTTGTCCCGTGATGTGTTTCAATTCAACGGTGCGCGTGAAAGGTTCCGGACCCGGGTAATTGATCTGCAGCGCAGGCTGAAGCAGGCCGCCGGGGAGATGCGCGGTGGATTCCTCTTCCAGGTTGAACCGCACGGTCCGGTAGGGCAGGTGTCCGTGGCAGTGATCGAAGAATTCGTCGATAGGCCCGGTATAGATCAGGTGACGAAATTTCAGGCGGGGGAGGATATCGCGGTAGTCCGTGTTGAGACGAAGGTCCGCGCGGGACTGTTCAAAGAGTGAGTCGAACAGACTGTGGTATCCGTGACGCGGCAGTGCCTGGAATTCGTCGGTGAAGTAGCGTTCATCGACCGTGCTGCGCCAGGGGATGCGCCGACACACGGAGGGATCGAGGCTCTCGGCGGGGCGTCCCCATTGTTTGGCGGTGTAGCCGCGAAAGAACAGTTCGTACAGTTCCTCACCCACTGTTGCGAGAATGGCCTCGCGGGAGTTCGCCGGGTTTGCGATCGGAAGCGCGGCATTGGCAAGGTACTGCTTGAAATCGTTCTCGGTAGCGGTGGGATTTCCGGAAAGCTGCCGGTAGGTGTTAAGGTTGACGGGAAAACTCCAGTAGCGTTCCCGCGCAAATACCTGGACACGGTACTGTACTTCCCGCCACTCGGTGAACCTGCTTAGGTAGTCCCGCACGTGCGGGGCGTTGGTGCGAAAATAGTGCGGACCGTAGACATGGTAGAGTAACCCGTTGCGGTCGGTGCGATCGTGACAGTTGCCGCCGATGTGGTCGCGCTTTTCGACGACCAGGCAGCGATGGCCAGCGGCACCGAGTCGCTCGGCGAGGACGAGTCCTGAGAATCCGGCGCCAACTATGACGTAATCATAGGACTCCGCCATGAATCAGAGGGTGTCGAGATCCTGGAAAAGTTTGCGCGCCTTGCGGGCGAAGCCCCAATAACGCACGGATGCGTGTCCGCCGACGCGGTCGCGAAAGTGGATCGGCACCTCGATGTAGCCCTTCGGTTCGAGCAGCAGGGCGACGGCGATGTTGGCGAGATCGAAATTTGAAGGCACCTGGGCTGCCGCCTCGGACGCGACGTGGGTGTGGTAGAGCCGGTAGGGCACGTTGGTGTCGTTGAGCCTTGTGCGCCGCTTCATCTTGAGCGACCAGCGCAGGATCGTTGTGACGATGCGGCGGCCGAATCCGTCGTCGCGGCGGACACGTCTGCCGTACACGGCGGGAGCATCCTTGCGCCGTTCCCAAATTGAGCGGAACGCGGAAGGGTCGCACTGGCCGTCGGAGTCGATCTGGAAAACATAATCAGCGCCCAATTTTGCCGCTTCCTGGTAGCCGACGAGACAGCTCTGTCCGTGTCCGCGGTTCTCCTGATTGTGGATGCGCAGGTCTGGCCAGTTGAGTGCCATGAGTGCATCGAGCGTGCCGTCCTTTGAGCCGTCGTTTATGACGAGCATGAGGTAGCGCGGGGCGGTGCGTGCGAGTTCCTTCCTCCATTCGGCGAGCACGTCGACGATCACGGATTCCTCGTTGTAGACGGGGATCACGACGACGACTTCTGGAGGGGAATCAGGCACCTCTGTCCTTGCACTAGACTGCGACGGCTTGAAATCACGCCGGGGAAATGCCGGTGAAGGCGTGGCGCGATAGTTGAACGTTGGGCGTAAGTGTGACACGGAAGGGGTGCGGTGGCGCGCAGTAAATGCTAGACGACGACAAAGTGGTTCCACGTAGTATCGGGACACAACCGCAAAGCCTTAAGACGGGCTTTTTAGCAAAATCTTCGACAATCTGCGCGTCCTGCCTTCAATTGCCCGGCTCAGTCCATGAAAAACTTCTATCTGACGACCGCCATCGATTACGTGAACGGTTCGCCCCATCTCGGCCATGCCTATGAGAAGGTGCTTTCCGATGTCATAGCACGTTTCCGTCGGTTGATGGGCGACAGCGTCTGGTTCCTGACCGGCACCGATGAGCACGGTCAGAAGGTGCAGCAAACCGCTAGGAAGCAAGGAGTTGAGCCTCAGGCCTTCGTTGACAAGATCAGTGCCGAGTTCGTGGACCTGTGTGCGAAGCTCAACATTTCAAACGATGATTTCATTCGCACCACGGAGCCGCGTCACAAGAAGGTGGTCGCCGAGGTTTTGCAGAAACTTTTTGAGAAGGGTGAGATCTACCGAGGGGAGTACAAGGGATTCTATTCGACGCGGCAGGAGCAGTTCCTGCAGGACAAGGATCGCAATCCCGACGGCTCCTGGCCGGAAATTTTTGGAGAGGTGACGGAGATCACCGAGAGCAATTATTTCTTCAAACTGAGGCAGTATCAGGACTGGCTGGTGCAGTTCATACAGGAGAACGAGGATTTCATTTTTCCGAAGTATCGTGCCAAGCAGGTGCTCGAGTTTCTGAAGGAACCGTTGAATGACCTGTGCATTTCGCGTCCGCGTGAACGCCTCGAATGGGGAATACCGCTGCCATTCGATTCGGGCTATGTCACCTATGTCTGGTTCGATGCGCTTCTGAATTACTATTCGGCGGTTGCCGACAAGCCCGGCGTGTGGCCTGCCACGGTGCATGTGATCGGAAAGGACATCCTTGTACCTCCTCACGCCGTTTACTGGCCGATCATGCTGAAGGCGGCAGGGCTGCCGCCACCGAAGTCGATCCTGGCCCACGGGTGGTGGTCGATCAACGGATCAAAGATGTCGAAAAGCACGGGCAACTTCGTGGATGCGATCGAGTATGCCGACAAGTATGGCGCCGATTCGCTGCGCTATTTCCTGATTAGGGAAATGAGCGTTGGGCAGGACAGCGATTTTTCGCACGCGCAGTTCCTGGTTCGCTATACCTCGGAACTGGCGAACAACCTCGGCAATCTGGTAAACCGCACGCTGAACATGACCAATCGATTTGCCGGCGGCAAAGTGCCGACCGTCGAAGCGGAGGAGACTGCAGAGGCGGAATTGAAGTCCCTCTGGGATCGCACGCGCGATGAGGTCATCGCCCTGCACGAGGGGTACCAGTTTCACACCGCGCTCGAACGAATCCTTTCGTTTGTCACCGCCACCAATGCCTACATTGAGTTGCGCGCCCCCTGGAAGCTTGGAAAATCCGCCGAGCCCCGCGACCAGGCGCTGCTTCGGACGGCGCTGGCCACGATGGCGGAGGCGCTTCGCCTGACTGCGGCTTCGCTTGCCGCGGTGATGCCGTCCACGACGCAGAAGATCCAGGAAGTGCTTGGCCACTCCGCCGCGCCCGCGTGGCGCGACGAACTGCGTTGGGGAAACCGGCTTGCTGGAAACCAGGTCGCCACTTCAGCGATCCTTTTTCCGCGGCTGGTGGAGCCCAAGCCGGAGGCGAAGTGCTAAGCGCTGGAATGCATTTCTCCGAGGCGTGACGATCCTGCCGCTCAATCCCACGGAGAACGCCACTCCGGAAGCACTGACGGGGTTCTTCTCCCAGTGTCGCGACGCTGCGCGCGCAAGCGGGTGCGCGCAGCTCGTGAGCATTTCCGTGACGGTGGATGCACTCGATCCGCTTGCGGTTCTCGAGTCCATCTATGAGCCGGAAGAATTGCATTTCTATGCGGAGAATCCCCGCATGGAGACGGCGATTGCGGGTGCGGATGCGGTTGCCTCGCTGGAGGCTTCGGGCGCAGGGCGATTTGCAGAAGTACAGCGGTTCATTGACCGGACATTGGAGCACACTCTCGCGGTGGGAGACGTGACCGCCCCCTTTGGCGGGCCGCATTTTTTCACGACCTTCGCTTTCCAGGATTCGGTCACGCCTGGTGAACCGTTTCCTGCCGCACGCGTTTTCGTGCCCCGCTGGCAGGTGGCGAAGGCGGGAGAAATCACGACCGCTGTCGCCAATGTGATGGTCGAACCCGAGAGTGACCCCGTGGCGCTGACCGAGCGTGTCTGGAGGGCGCACCGGAAATTTGCGGCATTTGAGTACCCGGCCGCGCAACCTCCAGAAAGGGAGGGCCGTGGAGCCACGCCGGAGACGTCACTCTCCACTGGAACGGACAAAAAGGAACATCCTTCGCTTCCGGCTTCGATGCGCGAAGTTGGAGACTATCGCGACGCGGTCCGAAAGGGACTGGACCTGATCGCTTCCGGCGAATTGAGGAAGATCGTGCTTGCGCGCGCCAAGGAAGTCGTCACGGAAAATCGGATACATCCGCTCAGGCTGCTGAATGACCTACGCCAGCGTTTTCCCGACTGCCATGCATTCTCGATCGGAGATGGGTGCGGACGCAGTTTTATCGGTGCGAGCCCGGAACGGCTGGTGCGCGTGAGCCGTGGCAGCCTTGAGACCGAGGCGCTGGCGGGTTCAATCCGGAGAGGTGCAGGGGCGAGCGAGGATGCGGCCTTGGGGGCGTCGCTCTTGCGGAGCGAAAAGGACCTGCGCGAGCACGCGCTCGTGCTGGATTCGATGGCGCGACGCTTGGCGCCGCTCGGGGTCAAGATTGACACAGGAGTGCGTCCCGGGCTGAGGAAACTGGCGAACGTCCAGCATCTCTGCACGCCGGTGCGTGCGCCGATGCCTGAAGGCTGTCGCCTGCTCGATGTGGTGGCGGTGCTTCATCCGACACCGGCGGTCGGGGGAACACCGCGTGAACGCGCGGTGGCGCGGATTGCCGAGATCGAGGCGACTCCCCGGGGCCTCTACGCGGGCGCGATGGGTTGGGTGAATGCCCGCGGTGGCGGCGAGTTTTTTGTGGGGATCCGGAGCGCGCTGGTCGATGGTCGGAGCGCCCGGGTCTTTGCGGGGGCGGGCATCGTTGCGGGTTCGGTGCCCGAACAGGAATTCACCGAGACGGAGCTGAAGTTTCGCGCGCTTGAGGACGCACTGAAGCGCAGCGGCGATTCGTGAGATGAACGGGCGCGGACCGCAGGTGCATGCGGTCCTTGTTCGAGGGGCTCACGGGATAGCCCCGCAACCCGTTGAGAGCTCAGAACAGCGGGGCGTCTGGGTTACTTGAGTTTTGCGAGCTTGGGGAAGTCCATCGCGCTTGCGAAGGACACGAGATCTTCGCGACTCAGTCCATTGCCTTCGATGGAGACCATATAGCGACCGTCGACGACCGCTTTGATATCGCCGGACTTGTCAGCATTCCGGAACGTGACAGCCACGCGCTGTCCCTTGATGGTTTCGAGCTTGGCGCCCGATCCAGCGATCATCGCCGGATTTGAAAACATCAAGCTCATGGATTGGAGCAGCGGGGAATCGGATTGGATCTGGATTGTGACATGGGCATCGCCCTTGTTGTAGCTGCGTTTGACGCTGACCATGCCGCCCATGAATGCGCCGGCAGTGGCATCGGCCTCGGCCTCCTCGGCGGTCCAGCCCGAGGGTGCGTTGGGAAGGATCGCCGCAACGGCCGTGCCTTTTTTCTGCCGGATCAACTGTCCGGCATAGTCGATGGCCTGCAGGGCCTCGGTGTAGTTGTTGGATTCATACGCGCTGATGCCGGTCTTCAGGTTGTCGATGACTTCGTCAGCCCGCGCGGGCACGACAAGCAGCGCGGCAGAAAGGAGAGGTAGGGAAAGAAATCGAGTTTTCATGGAGGAAAGAATAGGAGGATGGAAGGTGGCTGTCCGCAGTACGGACGCAATACCGGAGTGGCTTTGCGGGGTTGACGCATGGGGTACGGAATGCGAGATAGCAATGCCCGGAGACGCCCCGGCGCCATTGTGGCCACCGAGGCGTGCGGAGGGCGACTTACCACGAGGAATCCATGGCCAGTCACCCGACCACCACCGGCGCCCGGGCGCATACCTATGACGCGATTGTCATAGGGTCGGGCATCAGTGGAGGATGGGCGGCGAAGGAACTCTGCGAGAAGGGTCTTCGAACGCTGGTCCTGGAGCGCGGACGTCCGGTCGAACACATCAAGGATTATCCCACCGCGTTGGCCGATCCCTGGACTCTGCCTCATCGCGGGCGACTGCCGCGTGCTGTTGTTGATGCGTATCCGATTGTCTCTCGTTGCTACGCGTTTTCGGAGTCGACGCAGCAATTTTTTGTGAAGGATGGGGAGCATCCCTACGTTCAGGAGAAGCCGTTTGACTGGATTCGAGGTTATCAGGTAGGCGGCAAATCGCTGACCTGGGCGAGGCAGGTGCAGCGCTGGAGCCGGTTCGATTTTGAAGGACCGGCAAGGGACGGATTTGCGGAGTGGCCCATCGGATATGACGAACTGGCACCGTGGTATTCCCACGTGGAGCGTTTTGCTGGCATCAGCGGCAACCGTGACGGACTCGAGGAACTGCCGGACGGCGAGTTTCTTCCTGCGTGGGAGATGAATGAGGTGGAGAAGCACATGCGGTCCGGGATCACCTCTGCATTTCCGGACCGACATGTCATCCAGGGTCGATGCGCGCACCTCACCGAAATGCAGTCCCAGCATGTTGCGCAGAACCGGACCCGCTGTCAGGCGAGAAACCTTTGTGCGCGGGGGTGTCCGTTCGGCGGTTATTTCAGTTCAAATTCCTCAACGCTACCATGGGCCCAACACACCGGGAAGCTGACGGTGCGACCGTTTTCGGTGGTGGAGTCGATCCTGCTCGATGAAACCTCACAACGGCGGGCCAAGGGCGTGCGTGTCATCGATGCGAAGACACGGCAGTCGACGGAGTTTTATGCGCGCGTGATTTTTCTGAATGCCGGGTGCCTGAATACGAATCTCATCCTGTTGAATTCCACATCACAGCGTTTTCCAGGTGGCCTTGGAAATGACCATGGACTGCTTGGCCGCTATGTGGCTTTCCATAATTATCGCGGCACGCTTTCCGGACGCATTGATGGATTTGAATCGTCCTACTATTCGGGGCGTCGGCCGACCCAGGTGATGATGCCCAATTTTCGCAATGTTCGCCGACAGGAGATGTCATTCCAGCGAGGATACATGACTTTCTTCGGTGCGTCGCGAGAGGGGTGGTCGCGGGGGAACTCCCTTGAAGGGGTCGGCGCGGCATTTAAGGAGTCGCTGACGCGTCCCGGACCCTGGCGGGTCCACATGATGATGCAGGGCGAAACGGTTCCAAGGCATGAGAATCACGTCCGGCTCTCGCGTGATGCGCGGGATGCCTGGGGCATTCCCCAATTGGTGGTTTCCGTCGGCTATACTGAAAACGATGACCGGCTCACGGCGGATTTTATCGAGCAGGGCGAGGCGATGCTGAGCGCGGCAGGAGTGAAGGATATTGAGAAGCGAGACTCCCGCCAGGCGCCAGGACTGGACATCCATGAGATGGGTGGCGTGCGAATGGGACGTGATCCCAGAAGGTCGATGCTCAACGGCACGAACCAACTGCATGCGTGCGCGAATGTTTTTGTGACGGACGGTGCGTGCATGCCATCAACCGGTTCGCAGAATCCGTCGCTGACCTACATGGCGCTCACCGTGCGCGCGGCGAATCATGCCGTCGAGGAAATGAGGAAAGGAAACCTGTGAATCGACGCGAAGCCCTTCGTAGATTTGGACATGCGGCGGGTGCCCTTCTGGTCTGGCGCTCTCTGCCGATACCGTCGTGGGCGGCGCTGCCGGAGATCGAGGGCTGGAAAGAGAGCGACGTGGCGCGGCTCACCGCGATTGGCGACACGATCCTGCCCGCCACGCCGGGTTCGCCAGGAGCCGGGGCGATTCACATCGGCAGGTTTGTCGTGATGATGCTCGCGGAGTGTCATCCACCATCTGATTCCGACGGCGTGCGATCATTCCTGTCGGAGTTCGAGAGGCACGTCGGATTAAGGGCTGGAGCACGCTTCGATCAAACTGGCGCAGAAGAACGGGAGCAGCGGCTGGTTGAGTTTGAGCGTCGCGTGAAAATCGCTGCCGCTGGGACAGGCTGGGCGGACGGTTTCAAGGTGGTGAAACGCCTTGTGCTGACGGGATACTTCACCTCTGAGCCTGGCGCCACCCAGGCGCTGAGATACGACCCGGTTCCCGGAGCCTACCACGGCAGCGTTCCCGTGGATTCAACGACCAAGGCCTGGGCGACCTGAGTGGCCAAGAAGCCTGCTACTTCCGAACTGACGGGGTTTTCAATTCGTGGACGACGTTGCCGTTGACGGCGGTGCAGCGCACGCGGCCGCGCAGGGTTTGGCCGCTCCACGGTGAATTGCTGGATTTGCTGAAGCCGGCCTTGGCGTCGTAGCGCCAGCTTTCATCCGGATCGAAAAGGCAGACATCCGCAGCGGCGCCTTCGGCAAGCGTTCCGGCCGACAGGCCGAGAATTCCGGCCGGTTTTCGGGTGAGCAGGTCGACGACGAAGGGCAGCTTGAATTTGTTCTGCCGCACCAGGATTTCCAGGGAGACGGGCAGTGCGGTCTCCAGGCCGAGGATGCCGTTCGGCGCGTAGTCGAACTCCTTGTCCTTTTCGTAGTCTGTGTGCGGCGCGTGATCCGTGGCGATGCAGTCGAGCGTGCCGTCCCGGAGACCGGCGATCAGGGCGCGGCGATCCTCCTCGGTGCGCAGCGGAGGATTCATCTTGAAATGGGTATCGTAGCTGGTGAGTGCCTCGTCGGTGAGCGCAAAATGGTGGGGTGTCGCCTCCGCGGTGACCTTTACGCCTCGCGCTTTTGCGCGGCGGAGAATGTCGACGGAGAATCGGGAGGAAATGTGCTGCATGTGCACATGGGCGCCCGTGTATTCCGAGAGGATGGCATTGCGCGCGACAATCAGGTCCTCGGCCGCGTTCGGCCAGCCGCGCAGTCCGAGGCGGGTGGAGACCGCGCCTTCGTTCATGACGGCGCCCTGGGTCATGGAGGCGTCCTGGCAGTGGTCCATGATGGGAAGGCCGAACATCTTTGCGTACTCGAGCGCGCGCCGCATCAGTTCGTTGGATTGCACGCAGTCGCCGTCATCGGTGATGGCGACGACCCCGGCCCGCTTGAGCGATCCGATCGGCGCGAGCGCCTGACCCTTCATTCCCGAGGTGATGCAGCCTGTCGGGTAAACCTTGATCACCGCGTCGCGCGCGACGGCATCCTTGATGAACTGGATCGTGCCTGCGTTGTCCGCGGGTGGCGAAGTATTCGGCATGCAGACGACGGTGGTGAATCCGCCGGCTGCAGCGGCTCGTGATCCGGTGGCGATGGTTTCCTTGTGAGTCTGGCCGGGTTCGCGGAAGTGGACATGGATGTCAACCAGACCGGGACATGCGACGAGCCCCGTGCCGTCAATCCTGCGTGCACGTTTTCGTGCGCTGGGGGATAGCGAGCTGACGATGACGCCATTTTCGGCAAACAGGTCGCCGATGGAGTCGCGCTTGGAGGCGGGATCAATGACGCGGGCGTTTTGAATCCAGAGGGCTGGCATGGAAAGAGTCGGTCGGTCAGTCGTTGCTCATGACGGATTCCGGCTGGCCGCCGGCGCACAGGTAGAGCACGGCCATGCGCACGGCGATGCCGTTGGTCACCTGCTGGAGAATGACGCTGCGTTCGCCGTCGGCGAGGTCGCTGTCGATCTCCACGCCGCGGTTGATCGGACCCGGGTGCATGATGATGGCCTTGGGGTGCAGCCATGATGCGCGGGTCTTGTTCAGGCCAAAGCTGCTCGTGTATTCACCGATTGAAGGAAAATGACCGGAGGACTGGCGTTCGTGCTGTATCCGAAGAAGCATGACAACCTCGGCGTCTGCGAGTGCGGACTTGAGATCGTGGGAGACCTTGACACCGAGATCCGAGAACCAATGCGGCACCAGCGTGGAGGGACCGCAGAGGGTGACGGCTGCGCCCATCTTTGCGAGGGCATGGATGTTGGAGCGTGCGACGCGGCTGAAAAGAATGTCGCCCAGGATGACGACCTTGCGGCCCTTGAGGCTGCCGAGGTGCTCCTTCATGGTGAACGTGTCGAGCAGGCCCTGAGTGGGATGTTCGTGGGCTCCGTCGCCGGCGTTGATGACCGGGATGTCGAGAATGCGCGAGAGGTAGAGCGGCGATCCGGATGCGGCGTGCCGCAGGACGATCATGTCGGCGTTCAGCGCCTGGATGTTCTGTGCGGTGTCGCGCAGTGTTTCGCCCTTCGTCGTGGAGGAACTCGCCCCGTCGAGCGAGATTACATCCGCGCTCAGGCGCTTGGCGGCCATGTCAAACGCCATGCGGGTGCGGGTGCTGGGCTCCAGGAACAGGTTGACGATTGTCTTGCCGCGTAGGGCAGGGACCCGCTTGACGCTGCGCTGGAGGATTTTCTTGAAAGCCGTTGCAGTCGCATGGATTTGCTCGATTTCGGCGAGGCTCAGCTCTTCGAGCGTGATCAGGTGGCGGCGGGTCCAGGGCATGAAAGGAAAGGGCTAACGCGCGTCCGGCTTTTTTGCCGTGATGTGAACCGCGTCATTGGCCGGGCGCGCGGGGTCGAGGATCACATTGATCTTTTCTTCGTCACCGACGTGGAGGCTTAATCCGACGAAGTCCGCCGCGATGGGAAGCTTGCGGCTGCCGCGGTCGATCAACACGGCAAGTTCAACCCGGGCCGGGCGTCCGTGATCGAACAATTCATCCAGGGCCGCCTTTACGGTGCGCCCGGAGAAGAGCACATCGTCGACCAGGAGAACAACCGCACCGTTGACGTCGGCCGGGATGATGGTCGGTGCAAATTCCTTGGGGATGGGATTGCGCCCGATGTCGTCGCGATGGAAGGAGATGTCGAGAGTGCCGACGTGTTTCCAGTTGAGACGGGCTCCGAGTCGGCGGGCCAGGGTGACGCCGCCGTTGGCGATTCCAAGCAGGATGACCTTGTTCTCACCGCGGTGCCGCTCGGAAATGGCTCGAACCAGCCGATCGACGGCGGCATGAATTTCTGCGGCGGTGAGTGATTGCGCGGCGCACACGAGGCTTCCTTGTGCCGGTCGCGGCGGGAGCGGACAAGGGGAAAATCCATCGAAATCCGGGGCGGTGCGTCTTTGTGACAACGATGTGGTGCCCAATTGCTTGGAGAGTCGCCATTCTCGAGAAAGGCACGCCGGGTGCTGATCGACCTCTGGGCTACGGCCTGGTCCAACCGCCCCGACAGAGGACGGCGCACGATTCGTAACCTACCCTCGCAGGTCGGCAGACTCATCGAAGCTGCGGCGGACCGAGCAGGCAACGCCCGGCAGATCTGTGACGGGCTCGCAGGACTTCCTCGTCGCCACTTGGCGCGCCTGCTGCCCCTTCATAAAATCAACGCGCTGTGCTCGGCAGTGATGCTGGCGATGGGATTCCTGCTCGGCACAGCGGAAGTGCGGGCGCAGGAAAAGGCACAGGCTCCCGATCAGCGCGAAAGCGTTGTCGATCCAAACACGTTCCTTCATCTGAAACTGCCGAAGGAGCAGGCCATGGCCTTCTACCAGGCATGGACACGGGCACATGCTGACCTCGATCACGGGCGGGCTCCAGAGGACCTACGCAACCAATGGCAGCGCGACATCGAGTTTGCTTCGCGAGACGCGGCAGAAAATGGGCTGGTGGTCTCAATTTGAGTTCGAGTGGTCGGACACTTCGGGAGACGTCGGTGTGTCCCAGCGCCAGAGTGTGTCCAATGGCACCTGCAAAGTGACCTCCTCGACTGGGGCGATGACCGAAATGTTGATCGAGACTGCGGGCCGGACACTGCGGACGATCAAGGGCCCGATCACGACGACGTTTCACTATGACGATTGCGGACGGCTGGTCACCCAGGCGGACGCACGCAAAGGCGATACCGAATTCACGTACTTTTCGGGAAGCACATTTCTGAGCGCGATGATTGATCCAGCGGATCTGGCGGCGAGCCGGGTCACCGAGGTTTATCAATACAACGCCGCGGGGCGTCGCATCACCGTAACGGACGCCCTGAACCAGACCCGAAGATTTGACTACGACCTCCACGGGCGTGTGGTCAAAGAGTGGGGCTCTGCCTCGTATCCGGTTGAGCGGATCTATTGCTCGTGTGGCAAGATCGCGGAACTGCGCACCTATCGCGGCGGCAGCGGCTGGGACGGTGCCACGTGGCCGACGGCGACAGCGGGCTCCTTTGACAAGACAACCTGGACCTATGGGACAACGACGGGGTTGCTCTTGGCCAAGACCGATGCCAACAATGCCAGCGTGACGTATGGGTATGATGCCGCCGGACGCATGACTTCGCGCACCTGGGCGCGTGGCGTGGTGACC
>CAUJJL010000139.1 GCA_963205455.1 Verrucomicrobiota bacterium | reverse complement strand
TGAAAACGGCACATTCACAAGAATGCCCGCCGGTCCACCCGGCGCTGCCTGCCAGCCATTTTTCGCGGTTAAAATGCCCGTGAGCGCCTTCGCATCCGCGGGGGAATCGGCACCTGTCGACATCTCCATCACATAACTTCCATTCACGGTCTTGACCGTTTGCGGGGCCGCGTAGTCGACCACTCCGACATCATCGAAGAAGTGGATTTCACCGGGAGCATGGGTCATGCCCGCCGGAGGCGTCACGGTGAGCGTGACTCTAGTGCCGTCCTTCGTCGCATGAAAAGTCCAGCCTTCAATCGCACTCGGAAGGGCTCGGAATGCAGCGTCAAATGCCGCGGCAATCGGCGACCGCTCCGTTGACTTTTCCGCGGTGACCGGAAGTCGAAGCTTCACGGCACCGTCACCCGGCATGCAGGACGCCTCGCACATGAGCCACTCCACGTTTGCGGCAAGGGTGACCGTCGAACCCGGTTTGGCATCGGCCGGCACCGCGATCTGAGTAAACAGAAACGTGCGGCCCTCGTATCCATTTCCTGTTACAGCACCATGCGCATCCTTCACCGTGTGCGGCGCAGGCCAGACAATTTCCCCCGCCTTGTAGCCTTCCGGCAGCGTCCACGTCACCGACGTCGGATACCCCGTGCCTGCAACCTTCCAATAGGAATGCCAGTGCGGATCATGGTCCATCTTCACCGCCACCCAGACAGACTTGCCTGGCTGCACGGAGGTTTCCGCGGAAACCAGCTCCACCTGGACCGCACCGTTGCGAACCGACTGACCAAAGATCTGGGCTGCTCCAAAAAGGAACGAAAGGGCGAGCATCAGATAACTCGCGAGGGGGGATTTCGGGTTCATGACAATAATTCCAATGTGCAGGTGCGCCTCAGCGCATGAGTTCTACGCTAGCCGGATTCGCTTCCGATACAAGGGAGCCAACGAAAAGCTTTGTCGAATAATAGCGTTCCGCGCGGTCGCACAAAATGGTAACAACCCTTGAACCTTCCGGCAATTGCGCGGCGGTCCGCAGGGCGGCGATGACATTGGCACCCGACGAGGTGCCGACCAGGAGTCCAAATTCCGAAGCGAGACGCCGCGTCATCGCGATCGCATCCGCACTCGGAACCTTCTCCTTCGCGTCCACGCTCAAGCCCTTGATCAATGGAGGGATATAACCGCCGGCAATTCCCTCGATGCTATGACAGCAGGGTGACTCCCCGGAAAGCATGGCCGCTTCGGTCGGCTCCATGGCGACAATTCTCACCTGGGGATTGTGCGCCCGCAGCGCGCGGCTGACGCCATTGAGAGTCCCACCCGTCCCATACCCGGATACAAACGCATCCACCCTCCCGTTCATCTGCGAAAGGATTTCCTGGCCGGTGTGCTCCAGATGATCCTGGGCGTTCAGGGGATTCTCAAACTGCCGGGGAAGAAAGTACCGGCTGTCCTCCTTCGCCATCTTTTCCGAGATTTCAATCCCCGTGACATAGCCCCGCGTCGCCGCAAAGAGCTGCAGTTCCGCACCAAAATGCCGCATCAGATGCCGTCGCTCCACGCTCGCGGTATCCGACATGAGAATCTTCACCCTCACGCCAAAAAGGGCCCCGACCATGGCGAGCGCGATGCCGGTATTGCCACTCGTACACTCGAGGATCGTGGTATCCGGTCGGAGCAGTCCCCGTTCGCGCGCATCCGACAGAATAGTCAGCGCGAGCCGATCCTTGATCGATCCGCTGGGGTTCAGGTACTCGCATTTCACATGCAGCGTAATTCCCTCCGCCCGAAAGTGCAGCGGAATCATTGGGGTGTTGCCAATGAGCGACAGGACGGGAGCCTGCGCGACTCCGTTTGACACTGAGGTTCGTGCAGCCGACGGCCGCCGACGGCGTGCTGTGCGAGTCGTCGCAAAGCGGGAAGGTGATGGGTTGCTCGCCATGGGCGTCTGTATAGCATGACACAAACTCCACTCCAATAGGTCAAAAGGGGGAAACGAACGATTCCCGGCGAGTTGTTACCGTCGGCCTATTCGACAGGACGCCGCGGTGTGCTACCGTGACACCTTGCTCGTTTGAGTCGCTCATCCCTGAATTACCAACCCATGAAATCATTGCTCTTGCCGATTCTCATTCTCGCCGCGGCAGGCACGGCCGCCGCGGGATTTGCCCAGGCACCTGATACGGTCGCTCCATCCTCCGCGCCGAGTTCGGCGTTTCCCCGTCTGAAGGCGGGAGACCTTGCACCCGACTTCGAAGTCGTGGGACCCGATGGCAAGACGATCAAGTTGTCGGACTATCGCGGAAAGATGGTTCTCGTCGATATCTGGGCAACCTGGTGCGGCCCCTGCGTCGCATCGATGCCGCACAACAGCGAACTCGCAAAGAAGTTCGCGAAGGACGACCTGGTGGTGCTCGCCGTGTGCGCGGATGACAGCCGCGCGAACTACGATGGCTGGGTGAAACGCAATGCCTCCAAATACGCCTTTCTCACCGCGCACGACACCGCAGGGAAGGACAACTGGGATAACTCCATTTTCAACACGAAGTACCGTGTATCCGGTTTTCCCACACTCTTTCTGATCGACCGCACGGGGCATCTGGTGGGCCAAACCTCCGGCGGAGGCAACGCTGAGAATCCCTACCTGATCCGCCTCCTTGCCAAGGGCGGCATTCCGGTCGATACGTCTCATTTGCCGCCTGAACCCACGGGTGGACCAAAGTCCATCCCCGCATTGAAGAAGACCATGGCCATGGGCATGGCAGCGCCGGCGCAGGCGACCGCTGCAGCCGCGAGTCCGACCTCGCGGTTTGCCTCCATGGCTTCGGGCACAGCCGTTCCCGATTTCACCATGCTCGATGTCTCGGGCAAGGAAGTGAAACTCTCCTCGTTCCTCGGGAAACCGACGCTGATCGCGTTTTGGACGGGCGCACGTGCACCCGCTGAAGACGTCGCCCAGATCCACTCCGCCTACAAGGACAAGGGTCTCCAGGTGATCGGCATCAATACCGCCACGGACAACGTGGAATTCGCAAAATGGTATGCGGAGAATCGCAGCTCCATCCCCTTCCCAGTCTACTCTGATCCGGCGGGCAAGGCTCCGATGGAAAGCATCTCCTACATGACCTTCGGCGCGGGCATGTACCCCGCCTACGGCATGATTGACGCCAAGGGCAAACTCGTGGGCGGCATGATCGGCATGGGCCCCAAGGTGAGCGGATGGCTCCGTGATCTTGTGAAGAATGCGGGCTTCGCCCTCACACCGTCGGATGCAAACATGCTCGCCGCCGTTGCGAAGGAAGCCGCTGCCGCGAAACCCGCCGCTGACACAGCAATGAAGGCGGCAACCATCACTCCTCGCGCAGGCGGCGAGATGGCACCCGCACAACCTGCAACCCTCGGAGCCGGCGCAGTCGCACCGGATTTCGTCATGCATACGGTCGACGGTCGCGAGGTCCGGCTCTCCGACTTCAAGGGCAAGATCGTGATCCTCGACTTCTGGGCCACCTGGTGCGGTCCGTGCATCGCCTCCTTTCCGCACACTCAGAAGGTGGCCGCGAAATACAAGGACCAGGACGTTGTGGTGCTGGCCTCGGGCACGAGCGACAAGATCGACGCCTTCAAGAAATGGATCCCGAAGAACCAGCCGAAATATCCCGATATCCAATTCACCTTTGATCCCAACGAACGCGGCTCGGCAACGGAGGCGGAGCGCGCATCGGCCAAACTCTATCACGTTGTCGGCATTCCCACCCAATTCATCATCGGGCGCGATGGGAAGATTGCTGCCACCGTCGTCGGCAATGCCGGAGAGAGTGACGCCCGCACCGAAACCGCCCTTGCGGGCCTTGGCGTCAAGGTCGACGCCAGCATTGTTGAAAAGGGCAAGGAGCAGCTCAGGGAAGCGGCAGAGCGCGAAGCAGCACAGCGCGAGGCAGCCAAGACCCCGCGGCCTCCCTTCATCGAAAATTATGGCAACCTGAAGGCTGGAGAGATCCCTCCGCCTGTGGATGTCATCACCGCCGACGGTCAGACAAAAAAGCTCTCCGACATCACGGCCGGAAAGGTGGCTGTCATCGGCATCTGGAACGCCTCCATGGGGCCGCCGGCTCCCATGCAGCAGATGTGGGAATCCTGGAACAACAGCTACCGCGATTCGAATGTCACCTTCGTCGGACTCAGCGCATTCGGCTCACGCGAAGACTTCAACGCATGGGTCGCCAAGACCAAGGACGCCATCTCGTTCCCCGTCGTCCTCGATCCCGCGGGCAGTCCGCCGCGACCGGAGAAAGACTATGCCGATCTCACGGATGAGGAGAAAGGCGCATATGCCGCAAAGTCACGCGAGCACATGAAGCATGTCATCCCCTTCCTCTTGGGCGGGGTCATCACCCCGATCCCCTCGGGCATGGTGCTCGACGCGAAAGGCAAGCTCGTCGGGTGGTTCGCGGGCTACGGGAATAATACGTCCGAGGCGGTGGCCAATCTGCTCCTGCGGGCAGGCGTCACGCTCAAGCCGGAAGACAAGCCCTCCCGGGTCTGGACCGCTGAGGAAACGAAGCCCGCGCCGCAAGAAGCGCGCAAGAGCACGATAGCCATTGGCAAGATGGCGCCCGAT
>CAUJJL010000138.1 GCA_963205455.1 Verrucomicrobiota bacterium | reverse complement strand
ATTCAATCTGTTGCGCAAGGTTGTTGTGGCCACTGTTTGCAATTTCTCGTTTTCTGCTGCCGGTGAAATTTTCTAGCGAAAAATGGGGAGATGGCATCAGAGTTGCCCGTGCAGTTCGGATGGGCTTGGCAGGATTGCTATGTCTGTTGCACCCGGTTGCGCTGTTTGCAGCGAATCCCTCCAAGGAGTCTCTTGGAAATCGCATGCTGGCAGAATATTTCAGGCAGGAGCTCGATCGACTGCATGCCGATGCGGGTCCTGAGCCAACCGAGCTCGGTGATTGGACGATCCGGCGAGCAGGGCTTCGTGCCCAGCTTCAGGAGATGCTTGGACTTTCTCCCTGGCCGGAGCGCACGCCGCTGCACGCGGTTGTTGCGGGGCGAATCGATCATCCCGAAATCACGGTAGAGAAGGTGCAATTCCAATCCCTGCCGGGTCTTTATGTCACGGGGGATCTTTACCTCCCAAAACATCGCGTCGGAAGGGTCCCCGCGATCCTCTATGCCTGCGGGCATGCGGGTGGTTCGAAAACACAGGGGCATGTGCCGTTTGGGGCCAAGTCTGTCTATCAGTATCATGGCGCCTGGCTGGCGCAAAACGGTTATGTCTGCCTGATCATCGACACGATTGAGAATGGCGATATCCAAGGTGTGCACAGGGGCACGAAGTGGTACGACATGTGGTGGTGGAATTCCCGTGGCTACACGCCCATCGGAGTCGAGGCGTGGAATGCCATGCGCGCGCTCGACTACCTTCAATCGCGGCCGGAGGTCGACCCGGACAAGCTGGGCATGACTGGACGCTCGGGCGGAGGTGTCGCCACCTGGTATACCGCCGCCCTTGACGATCGCATCAAGGTGGCGGTTCCCGTGGCCGGTATCACCGATCTGCGCAATCATGTGCTGGACAAGTGTATTTCCAACCACTGTGACTGCGTCTACATGGTGAACACCTATCGCTGGGACTTTTCGCGGCTCGCCATGCTGCTAGCGCCGCGTCCGCTGCTGATGGTTGCCGCAGATCGTGACCAGATCTTCCTGTTCGACGGCGTGCTGCGCATTCATGCTACTGTCGCAAACCTATACCGGCTCTACGGGGAGGTAGAGAAATTCGGCCTAACGATCGGTCCGGGTGAACATCACGACTCGCAAGTGCTTCAGGTGGCCGGGTTGCGATGGTTCAATCATTTCCTCAAGGGGGTCGACTCCGTGATTGAAAATGGAGCGAAATCGCTATTCGAACCCAAGGATCTCGCCGTACTTGCCACCCCGCCGAAGGATGAGCGCACCTCCACCGTGCATGAGTTCTTTGTTCCCGCTGCCGCGCCGGCCGTGCCCGCAAACTCCCGGGAATGGTCGAAGCAACGACAATCCTGGCTGACCAGTTTGAAGAAGGAATCATTTGCGGCATGGCCCTCCCGGGATGAGGCGTTGGACCTACGGCGTGTTTCCAGGGAAATGAAGGGCGACCTCATTCTTGAGCAGTGGGAATTTGCAGCCCAGGGCGTGATACGGCTGCCATTGTATGTGTTTACCGGTGCGCGGGCCGGAGCAAAGGCAAAGGTGCAACTGCACATTTTCGACGAGTTGGCCTGGAAAGAGTTTGTTGCGACTGCAGCTCCTGCCTGGCCTGAACTCGGCACGAGCGATAGGGCAGCATCTGCATCCTCGCGCTACCGGGCGCTCCTCGAGCGCGTGAGTCGCGGTGAGATCACGCTTGCCTGTCTACCACCTCGTGGCATTGGGCCGACGCTATGGGCGGCAGACAAGCGCGAGCGGGTCGATTCAATGCGCAGTTTCATGGCGCTCGGACAAACGCTGGAGGGCATGCGTGTCTGGGACATCAGGCGGGCTGTCGAAGCCCTGAGACAGACGGAGATCCTTGGTGCTACGGCTTCAGAACTGGAGTTGTCAGGCGAACGTTTTCAAGCCGTCAATGCGCTGTACGCATCCTTGTTCGTCGCCGGTATTTCCTCAATCGAGTTGATCGCGCCGCCGTCCTCGCATCGCGAAGGACCGGACTATCTCAATGTACTTCGCTTTATGGATATTCCGCAGGCTGCTGCACTTGCTGCCGAACGTAGCCGTTTGAAGTTTATCGGTACCCGGGCAGACAAGTGGACTTGGACCACCGACATCGCTCAACGTCTCGGTTGGCCCGCCGACCGTCTGCAATGGTGATTCTCATGTATCGTGTCTCCTTATTCACCGCCTCGCTCGCTGTTCTAGCAACGTCAGTCACTCTGAATTCAGCCGTGCCGACTCAAGATCCGGCAGGCATATGGGAGACTCCGCCTGGATGGACAGAAACGCGAGGGGGCGCTGGTGGACGAGTGATTCGCGTCACTTCGCTTGAAAAAACCGGTCCCGGCACATTGGCCGAGGCGCTTATGAGCGACGGGCCTCGCGTGATTGAGTTTTCAGTATCGGGCACGATAGACCTTGAGGGCAAGGGGCTGAAGATAGACCAGCCATTTTTGACTTTGGCGGGTGAGACGGCGCCGAGTCCTGGAATCACCCTCGTTCACGGGGGCATTCAGGTTCTCACGCATGACGTGATTATTCGTCACCTCCGTATGCGTACAAGCGACGGGCCGCGCGCGAGGTCCGCCGCGCCGTCGATGGATGGATTGGGCACGGGTGGCGGCGCGCACGATGTGATTGTCGATCATTGTTCATTTGCCTGGGGCACGGATGAGAATGTCAGTGCTTCGGGGCCGAGATTCAATGGGGCGACTCCTGACGATTGGCGGAAGAATACGTCTCATCGCATCACAATCAGCCACTGTATCGTTGGCGAGGGGCTGCACGCGCATAGTAATCCCAAGGGAACGCTGGTACACGACAACACGAGGGAGATCGCGCTTATTGGCAATTTCTACATCAGCCAGAATGATCGCATGCCGCTTTTCAAGGGCGGTGTAAGCGCTGCGGCTGTAAACAACTTTATCTACAATCCCGGGCGACGAGTGATGCAATTTGCCCAAGTTCCAAACCAGTGGGCAGGACATGCACCGCAACGCGCACTGCTTACCATGGCGGGAAATGTCGTGCGCAAGGGACCAAGCAGTGCGGCGGAGATGGCGTTCTTTGAGGTCTGGCCCGCTTACGGAGCGTGCGATTTCTACCTCCACGACAATCTGTTTCTGGCTGCCGATGGACGGCCCTTGTTGGTGGGAGCCGCTTTTCGCGACAGGGCGCGTCGCATTGCCGATCCAGATCTCAGTCTTCCCGACAGTTCGGGGTTTCAGTTTCAACTTACACCGTATGAATCCCATCCAGAGATGCGCCAGGTGGATCAACCGCCGGTCTGGCCTCCACGTTTGAAAGCGCGGTCGGCAGCAGAAACGACCGATTGGGTGCTGGCCAACGCGGGGGCGCGTCCCTGGGAGCGGGATGCCGTCGATAAGCGTTTTGTTGAAGAGGCGAAATCGGGTGGGGGGATGATTCTCCGTCTCGGCAAACACTCGGGATAGCTTCACCCGTACAAGGCAGTGAATGCCGTGCAACTCTTCTTACGGCGCAGGCAAGAGGCCTCGCGGACGCAGAAGCATTGGGAACCTGCCCGGGTGAGAAAGTGGTAGGCATGCACTCTGCGTGATAGCAGGCTCTGTCGGCGGGTTCTCCAATCAGAAGGATGTCCAGGCGCGTTGCCGGACAGGCAAAGAGCAACGGGTGTATCGGGGTGAAGGAATGGTTCTTGACTCAGATCGGATGGGTTCTTTCAAAGTAGGATTACAATTCTGAATAAATATACAGAGCTCATTCTCCACCGCCATCTCCGCGGGATGGACAGCGTTCCGCCGGGCAATCTCCCGGAGCCGCGCGGCGCATCATGAAGGCCCTTGAATCGCCTTTGCGGCGGCGCTGGTTCATCCTCGCCATCATCTTCGCGGCGATAGTCCTGAACTATGTCGACCGGCAGATCCTTTCGATCCTGAAACCGACGCTGAAAGAGGAGTTCGGATTCGATGACCGGGGATATGCGCTCCTGGTGAACGTATTCACAGTGGGATATGCACTCATGTATCCCGTTGCAGGATGGCTGGTGGACCGGTTCGGTGCACGGATGGTGATGCTCAGCGGCATTGTCACCTGGTCGCTTGCCTGCCTGGGAGCAGGTCTCACGCGTGGGTTTGCGTCGTTCGCGGTCTTCCGCGGGATGCTTGGGTTGAGCGAACCGACGGCTTTCCCGTCACAATTGAGGGCCGTGACCCTTTGGTTTCCCGGTTCCCTGCGCGCAACTGCAAACAGCGTGTGCGTCGCAGGGGGAACCTTCGGTGCGATCATCGCGCCGCCGCTTGTGGCCTGGCTTGCAATTTCCTTCAATTGGCACAGCGCGTTTCTTGTCCCGGGCACACTCGGGCTGCTGGTGGCACTCCTCTGGTACCTTATCTATCGGGATCCGCCTCCCGAGATACACGCTCGTTCGACGATCATGGGCTCAGGCGCATCGGAGTCTGCCGGCTTCCGGTGGCTCGGTTTGTGGCGGACGCGTTCGCTGTGGGCCATTTTGCTGATCCGATTTATAAGTGATCCCGTTTGGTATTTCTGCCTTTTCTGGCTGCCGGGCTATCTCCAGGAACAATCGGGCCTGACCCTGGCGCAAGTGGGCATGGTTGGATGGATCCCGTTTCTTGCCGCAGACCTCGGAGGCATCGCGAGTGCGGCGTGGTCTGACTGGATGGTGAGAAAGGGGCGTGCACCGCTTCAGGCCCGCAAGCGGATGCTGACGGCCATGGCCTGCCTTGCGCCGCTGTGTGCACTTACGCCGCACTTTCCTCATCCTGCTGTCACGCTTCTGATCTTCAGCTTGGTTGCGGCGGCGTGCTTGAGCTGGCTGTTCAGCCTCAGTGTCGTCATCGCAGAGGCCTTTCCCACGGCGAATGTCGCGAGCGTGCTGGGCATTGCCGGGGGTTTTGGCGCCGCGGGTGCGGTGGTATTCAACAGTTTTGTCGGAGAGATGATGTCAACGCTTGGCCCCACGAGGGTATTTGCTGCAATGGCCGTGCTCCATCCCATCGCGACGGTGATTCTCTGGGTCATGGTGCGCCCAGAGCGGCCCCGTCCCACTTTCTCATGAAAACACTCAGCTACCTTCTCTGCCTTGTGGGATTCGTTTCCTCCCTCGCAGCGGTTCCCGACCGGAGCCTGCTGCTGGTATCGATCGATGGTCTGCGTCCTGATTCCATAAGCGATGCGGACGGCTACGGACTGAAGATTCCCCATCTTCGGCAATTGTGGAAAACCTCTGCGCACGCCTCCGGTGTGAGGGGAGTTCTTCCATCGTCAACTTACCCGAGTCACACCAGCATTGTCACGGGAAACTGGCCGGTGGTCCATGGCGTGGCTGCCAACCGGCCCTTCAAGCCGAATGACAAGGCGATCAATCGTTGGTACTGGTACAACGACGAGATGAAGGTGCCTGCAATTTGGGATGCTGCGACCGCCGCAGGATATGAAGTGGGAAGTGTGAGCTGGCCGGTCACGGTTGGAGCGCCGGGCATCAAGTACAACATTCCCGAGTTTGCTGGAACCAAGTCCGAGGAGGATATGAAGATCATCCGCGGTTTTGCTGGTGGTGCGTTCATGGATGCGCTTGGCCGGAAGGCGGGTGTGTATCTCAACGATGCCAAGGATGGTGTCCGTCGCGATTGGTCGCGGACACGCTACCTCCTCGAACTCCTGCGACAACACCGTCCCCGCGTTGCCCTTGTGCATCTGGTCGCGTTGGACCATGAGCAGCACGCGCATCGACCCTTTTCCCCCCAGGCCAAGGCTGCACTGGAGGAGATCGATACGATGGTCGGGGAAATCGTGAAGGCAATGCGGGGCAATTATCCTGGTACGGCAGTTTGTGTGGTGTCGGACCACGGTTTCACATCGGTTGACCATGCACTGGCCATCGACGCGGCGTTTGTCAGGGCGGGATTGATCACGCTGAAAGGCGGCGGTACATCGATTGAATCCGCCGGACTGAAGGACTGGGTGGCCATGCCCTGGCTGTCCAGCGGTTCTGTCGCGATCGTGATGAAGAATCCGAAAGATGAGGCTGCAAAGCGGAAGGTAAAGGAAGTCCTTGATCGGCTTGCTTCCGACCCTGACAACGGAATTCATGCGGTTCTCGACCGGGAAGCCATCGCCCGCCTTGGTGGCACGGGCCAGGCTGAATTCTGGCTCGATCTGAAGACCGATTTTACCTCGAGTTCCCGGATTGTCGGAGCCAGCCTGATCGAACTGAAGACCGGCGGCACCCACGGCCATGTGCCGACTCACGCGGCAATGAACTCAACCTTTCTCCTGTCGGCTCCGGGCGTCCGAGCATCTGATGTCGGCATTATCGACATGCGCAGCATCGCCCCGACCCTGGCAGCCTGGCTGCAGGTTCCGTTTCCTTCGGCCCCGTTGCCACCCCTTGACGTGTTTGCGGCGGGCGAAAAGTAGTCATTTTGTCGACAGACAACCTCGCATGAATCCATCAGCGCCAACCTCAATCCAGGAGCCTGCCCGTTCGGTGCCCGTGCGTGCCGAATACGATGTTCTCGTCGTCGGTGGAGGCCCGTCAGGTCTCACGACCGCGCTCGCCGCCGCGGAGAACGGCCTCAGGGTCGGACTCATCGAGAGCCGCAGTTTTGTCGGCGGCAACATGACGATCGGCCTGCCTGTGCTTGGTTTCCTCGGTCAAAAGAAGAACCAGATCATCAAGGGACTGCCCCAGAGGTTCATTGACCGTTTGCGCCTTGTGAATGGCGCAAGCGAGCACCGCTGGTGTCCCCTGCACATGGGCATAACGCTTGTTGAGCCCGAGGCGGTAAAGACCGTGGCGTTGCAAATGCTCACCGAGGCGGGGGTCGATGTAAATTTCTACACTTTTTTTGCCGGGGTGGTCATGGAGGGTGAGACGATCCGTGGCATCCTCACGGAGAGCAAGAGTGGTCGCGAAGCCGTACTCGGCAGGATTGTCGTCGATTGCACGGGTGACGCCGATGTGGCGTTTCGCGCGGGGGTTCCCTGCGAGAAGGGCAGCAGGGAGACCGGGGGCATGCAGCCGCCCACGCTCATGTTCTGCCTTGCGGGAGTCGACACCGAGAAGTTGCGGATGAGCATTGCGCAGCATACTCGCACGTATCTGACGGACTTCATTCCCGCGGAGTATTTTGGTCAGAACAACCAGTTCATCGTTGTCGGCCTTCGGGAACTTATCGCACGTGCTCGGGCCGAGCGGAAACTCAATATTCCGAACGAACGAACCATCATCATCACCGGACTTCGCGAAGGCGAAGTCTGGATCAACATGACCCGTGTTGCCGGTACCGACGGCACGGATGCGCGCAGTCTTACGGCGGGCGAGATCGAAGCGCGCCATCAGATCGAGGACATTCAGATCTACCTCAAGAACTATGTACCAGGATTTGAAGGCTGCTATTTCAGCAAGACGGCACCGTTTCTTGGCATACGAGAAACCCGCCGAATTGTCGGTCATTACACGATGACCCAGGAGGACGTGCTGGGATGCAGGCACTTTGACGACAGCATTGCCGTAGCGAGCTATCCGATCGACATCCACCGGCCGGGGGACGAGGGGTGCACGCTGATCTGGTGTGGCGATTGTTATGATATCCCCTATCGTTCACTCGTGCCGCAGCGGGTGAAGAACCTCCTTGTTGCCGGACGCTGCATCTCGACAACGCATGAGGCGATGGGGGCAATTCGTGTGATGGCAACATGCATGGCCATGGGGGAGGCTGCTGGGCGTGCCGCCTCGCAGGCGATCCGCACGGGGGTGACTCCGGATCAGATTGATGTGAAGAAGCTCCAGGCGGATTTGCTGGCCCGCGGTGCCTACCTGCGCCCGGCACAGGAATGAGTCGAGGCGGGAGCGACTGAACTCAGCGCGTATTCGATGGTTTCCAGGACCGGCCTATCTCCTCGAGGGTACGACCTTTCGTTTCGGGGATCATGGTCAGGACAAAAAAGAATGAGATGAGGCTTACCGTCGCGTAGATCCAAAAGGTTTTTGCGGGTCCGATTGCATCGTTGTCGTTCAGCATGGGGAACGTTTGGGCCACGATGTAGCAGGCCACCCAGACGACAAAGGCCGCGACGGACATCGCGCGACCTCGAATCTCGTTGGGGAAAATTTCCGAACAGTAGAGCCAGGTTATTGGCCCCATGGCCATGGCGAAAGCGGCAATGAAGAGCACGACTGCGACGAGCAGCAGCGGACCGTGCTGGCCAGTGTGAAACAGCCATCCTACGAGCAGGAGTGCGGCGGCCTGCACGGCGTTGCCGATGAGCAGGAGAGGCCGGCGTCCGAGTCGGTCCACAAAGGCGATGGCTACAAAGGTGAAGACGAGATTGATCAGGCCGACCCAGACCGAAGAGGTGAAGGCCGCATTCTTCACGGCCCCCGCGGTTTCAAAGATTTTTGTGGAGTAGTACATGATTGCGTTGATGCCGCAGAACTGACTGAACACGGCGAGCAGCACCGCGAGCAGGAGGGGTCGGCGAAAATGCGCCGTGAAGAGCTCCGTGAATGGAGGATCCGTTCGGCTTCTTGATGCGAGGATGGCGGCAATTTCCTGTTCCGCATGGGTGGGACCATCTACCCGAATCAGGATGGACCGGGCTTCATCGGTGCGCCCTTGTTGGGTCAGCCAGCGCGGGCTTTCCGGTACGGTGAAAAGCAGACCAAGAAAAACAACGGCGGGCACGACCTCCATGCCGAGCATCCATCGCCATCCGAGGGACGTGTTCCATGCCTCATCGCCCATGCCCTGGATGATGCGATTTACGAAGAGTGTCAGGAAAATACCGGTGACAATGCCGAGTTGGAAGAGCGAGCCGAGCCTGCCCCGCCATTTTTCGGGGGCAATCTCGGCGATGTAGACGGGGCAGATCATTGAGGATGCTCCGATTCCGAGTCCACTGATGATCCTGGCAGCGAGAAATTCTCCGAACGTGCGTGGGATTGCGGACAGCAGGCCTGATACGGCGAAGAGCGCTGCGCAGATAAAAAGCATCTTCTTTCGCCCAAAACGGTCGCTGAGGAAGCCCGCGAACATGGCACCCGGGATGCAGCCCAGGATGGCGCTTGCCGCGGCCAGGCCCTCCTGGGTGGGATTCAGACCGAGATGGGCGGTCAGGTAGGTATTGGCTCCATTGATCACTGCTGTATCGTAGCCGAAGAGGAAGCCGCCAATCGCGGTCACACTGGTCGCGAACAGCACAAAGCGGAGGGATTGAGACGACGAGGGGTTCATGCGTGGGAAGGATGGTGCAGCGATGGGGAGCCAACGATGAGCAGCGGTGTACCTTGTTCAAACAATCAATCAAATGGAGGGGGTGTCAATCACACGATCCGCGGGCGAGCGGAGGAATGTCGCATTGGACAAGTGCCCTGCTGATCAGAGGCGCATGCCCACGATGCCCCGCGTCAATCAACTGGTCAGAGGGGTGAAGTCGGAGTGCACTGCAAGCGCCCCCACTTCGGAGGCATAGAATTTCACCGAAGTTGTGACGCCGAAGAAATTAGGATTGCCGACTAGCACGAATCGCATCGAGGTCGTCCAGAACCGCTCGAGTGGTGGACTTTGCCAGCGGCGAACCACGGATTAGAGCTGGCTCGCGCGCTTGCTTGATTGCTGTGCTCAGGGGATGACCTTGATCCGCTTGCTTGCCGACTGCAGGCCATCGGCTGATACGGTGAGTTCTGCTGAGCCCTTCTCTGCGGTTGTCTGGTAGATCCCCAGGCAGAGCCCCATGAACGCGTTGCGCTCGGCCGAGCCCGCCGGAGTGTGATCAAGCGCGTCACCATTCTCAGTTCCCAGAAGTTTCAACGGACCACGGAGCGCATAGCGGATGCGGTCTGCCGCACCGGGCACGAGCACGCCATCCTTGTCAACGACCCTGACGGTTGCGTGCAGAGCATCGCGCCGGTTGGCACGAAGTGTGTCACGGTCCAATTCCAACACGAGGCGTGTGGCAGGCCCTGCAGTTTGTTGACGGTCTTCGGCCACCGGCTTTCCATCGCGATAAGCCACGGCCTTGAGGACGCCCGGTCGATAGGGCACGTTCCAGACGATCTGCCACGCCAGGGTCATTGGCTGGCGTCCCAGGGAGCGGCCATCCTGGAACAGTTCAACTTCCTCGGCATTGGAGTAGGCCACAATGGGGATCAGGACGCCTTCCTTGCCGGGATGCGTCCAATGCGGAAGCAGATGAACCATCGGCTTGGTCGTCCAGAGGCTTTGATAGAGATAGTAGTGGTCCTTGGGGAATCCTGCGAGATCGAGGATTCCAGATGAGGATGCGCGACTCGGCCAGCTTGATTCGCCGAGATAGTCGATGCCGGTCCAGCGAAACTCGCCCATCACCCAGGGAAGGCTGGCGGTCAGCCTCCAGGAGTCGCGCGCATTCAGATAGACGTAGTTGTTGTCATAGGAAGAACTGAGTGTCGGGCGTTCGGTGCCAAGGTTCCTGACCTCGGGAAAAACTTCCTTTGGAGAGAGATCGGGTATGGGAGGGTAACCGGGAACCTTCTCCCTCATCCGCGTTGTGGTCTGGTAGACGCCTCTCGTCTGACTTGTGTGCGGATGCTCGGTGCCGATGAATAGCCGCTTCGGATAATTGTGACGATCGTCGCGATAGAAGAAAACCGAACCGCCGCCATCATTGTAGCCCGCAACGTCGAAGACGTCAGCGAAACCGGACTTGTTGGCCTGATCGATGAAATTGATGCCGCTGGTGACGGGGCGCGTGGAGTCAATCGAGTGAACGGCATCGCAGAGGCGGCGGGCATCCGCCACGCCTTCAGGTTTTCCGAGTTCGCGGACCTCGTTGCCCACGCTCCACATGAAGATGCACGGGTGATTGCGATCGCGACGAATGGCATCCTGAACATCGCGCACGGCCCATTCGGCGAAGAGACGGTTGTATCCGCCATTCGCCATATCCTTCTTGGCGATGCGCCATTCGTCGAGTGTCTCACCCATGACAAGGATGCCCATCTCGTCGCAGAGATCGTAGAACTCACTCGCCATCGGGGCATGGCCGGTACGGATTGCATTGCACCCTGCCTCCTGAAGGAGACGCAGCCTCCGTCGCAGGACATCCTCGGGAACGGCGGCGCCCACGGGACCCGCGTCATGGTGGAGGCACACCCCCTTGAGCTTGAGATTGCGTCCATTCAGGAAGAAGCCCTGTCCGGCGGTGAAGGCGAGTTGACGTATTCCAAAGCGTGTTTCCAACTGGTCGACGATTTGTCCTCCGGCCCGGACGATGGTTTGAAGCGAATACAGTGCCGGAGATTCCGGAGACCAGAGATCCGGAGAAGGAAGGATGATCGACTGATCAAATTCTCCTCTTCCTGCCGCTGCGATGGGCTTCGTTGTTGGGGAAAGGACGCCAATGCGGCGACCATTTCTGAATACCGAATGCTCGACGCTTACTGCGGTGGAATCATTGCCCAGATGATTGACCGCGGTCTGCACACGGATGCTTGCCTGGTGTGATGTTGCTTCGGGTGTAGTGACAAATACGCCATCGGGCTCCACGTGAGTATTGTTCGTTGCCGTGAGCCAGACGTGACGGTAGATGCCGCAGCCTGTGTACCAGCGGGAGCTTGGCTGGACGGAATTGTCGACGCGCACGGCCAGCACGTTGGATTGGCCGTCGTGGTGGAGGTAGGGCGTGAGGTCATGGCTGAAGCTGACGTACCCGTAGGGTCGCCGACCCAGCGTGTGGCCGTTGATCCAGACATCGGCATTCATGTAGACACCGTCGAAGGTCACTCGCACGTGTTTGCCCGCGAAGGCAGGCGGCAGGATGAAGGACTTCCGGTACCAGCCCACGCCGCCAGGATAGAATCCCATGCGTCCGATACCCGGATTCGATTTGGAGATGGGACCGCGAATTGCCCAATCGTGGGGCAAGAGCACAGGCTCCCATGCGGTGTCATCAAATCCAGGTGCTTCCGCGCCGGTCGGGTCTGCAAGGAGGAAGCGCCAGCCATCGTCCCAATTGATATGACTGCGTGGCGAAGACGGCGTCGCCGCACGGGTCGATGCAAGAAGAGCCAGCAGGCAGAAGGAAACAAAGAGGCGCCAGGCTTTGCGGTGACAATCTCGTCGGACGGACGAGTGGCTTGGGGCTGTCATGCGGGTGTGAGTGTCTGAGCTTGCGTGTGAGTCGCGGGCGATTGCGAGGCAACCCTCGTGGGGATTGCGCGGGGAGCGGGGGGGGATTGTAGCACCTCGCGCGTGTCGCTCACATCCCCTAAAATGCGTGGATTGTGTTTTCACGGATATTGATCAGGCTCTTGGCATGCACACCCGGGCTTCATTGCCTGATGCCCCGTGTGTTTGATTCGCTCGTTGCAATGACCAAACCCGCCCCAAAAAAGACCGTCTGGCTGATTGAGGACAACTCGACGCTGTGCCGGATCATTGCGCGGGTGATTGGCACGATCAATGGCATGGTTTGCACAGCGAAGTATTATCGCTGCGAGGAGGCTTTGGAACATCTGGAAAAACCGACGACGGTTCCGCCGGACATTGTCCTGCTTGATGTCGGGCTTCCCGGGATGAGCGGCCTCGACGGCATTGGTCGCATCCGTGAGCTATCGCCGACGACCCAGGTGGTGATCCTCACCGTTTTCGATGATGACGAAAAGATCTACCGCGCGATATGCGCAGGAGCATCTGGTTACCTCTTGAAGGGTGCTGCCATGGATGACCTGGCTTCATCTCTGGAGCAGGTTCTGCGCGGTGGCGCTCCGATGACCCCGCGCGTTGCGCGCCGCGTTCTCGAAATGTTCACGCGGCTCGCCCCGAAAGAGAGCGCTGCTACTGGACTTTCTCCGCGCGAGAGACAGGTGGTGGAAGGTATGGCTGCGGGACTTACCAACAAGGAAATTGCAGCAAAACTCGGACTCAGCGCCCATACGACCGACGGCTACACACGCTCCATTTATGAGAAGCTGCACGTCAAGAATCGAAGCGGAGCCGTGGCGAAGGTCATGAACAGCGGGTTGTTCGAAAAACTCTGATATCATTGCGCGGCTGGCGAAATCACAGGGGAGAATTCAAATAGAATACGGCCCATTCCTGCAATCGATGAAGTCAGTTGCCGATCAGGCGATAAGTCTGAATTTGCTGGTGGGCGAAAGTCATCGGAATTGTGTGACTGCCAGTCAACGCGAGGGGCTCAAGATCGGTTTCAAGATGCGTGGTGCGAAATGCGCGGACCAGGGCAGGTCTGACTTTGAGCGTGGTCTTGACCGGTTTGTCACCCACATTCCACAGGCGAACGACAATTCCCTGCTCGATGCCGTCATCGGCGGGTTTTGTTGCCCAAAGAAGCACCTTGGAATCATCCACGGTCAGCAATGAATAGGAGTCAGCGGGCAAGGGTGCAGAGGGGCCTCCCTCAACTGTGCCGGTGATTGGCGGGTTCTGATGTTCCAGCGCAAAACTCATGGCTGCTGTGACATTATAGCCTTGGTGGGGACGCAACGCGAAGCATTGGGTGAAGCGCCTGATAGGATTGGGAGGCTGTGCTTCGCGCTTGTTGCCGTGACCTTCTACCGGCCCGCTGGCGAGGAACTGAAGCTGCGGGGTACGCGTGTCCAGCAATGCGGGCGTGCTGGCTCCCATGCGGGCAAAAGCTAGGTCGGCATTGGAAATCGTGACACCCTTCTTGCGGCTGCCATCGGTG
>CAUJJL010000137.1 GCA_963205455.1 Verrucomicrobiota bacterium | reverse complement strand
TCACCGGTGATTCGGTCCCCGTTCCTAAGGTGCAGTTCAGCGGCGGGGACGCTGAGAGTGGAAAAAGCCAGCAAAAGCAGCGCAAGACAGGTAAGAAGGTTGAACCTTTGGCGAAAAAATGGGTCAGACGGAAAACTCACGGAAAAAGGCTGAAAGACAGGATGAGATGAGCAAGTGGCGAGCACGAATTTCGACTCAAGCGCCGCGATTTTGTGCCGTAGGAACCGGGAATGGGTGAGGTGAATCTCCCAATTGATATAGGGTTATATATTTACGTAATTGTTTACACCTTATTGACTGTAATCAAACTTGCTCCGTGACGATAAAGCGGTGGACTCAAATCACGCTCAATCCGAGCCCAATATCATCCGATTATTATTAGTGCATATGAAAACCAATACTCGCTCTACCAAGGGTTTCACCCTTGTCGAAATCATGATCGTGGTTGTCATCATCGGCCTCCTGGCCGCGATGGCAATCCCCGCCTTCCAGAAGGTTCGTGAGAACTCGATTGGCAAGGCCATGGAGAATGATGCCCGTCAGATCGCTTCGGCCGCTCAACAGTACTTCCTGGAGAACGCTGGAGTGACGACGATCCCGTTTGCAGTTACGACCACCACCGGCATCGTTGGCACCTCACCGCTTTCCGCCTATGTGAAGCAGATCTCCAAGGGTACGAATGTTTCCGCGAACATCGTGCTTGATACGGATTTCACGATGACGAACGCCCAATACAAGGCGGCCGCCGTTCAAAGCTTCAACTCCGAAGGCAAAAAGATCTAAAGGCCTGCTTTCCTTTTCAACCGCGCGCTGGAAAACAGCGCGCGGTTTTTTTTGCGCCTGTTTGTTGGTGCCACAGCGGGTTGGAATAGTTGGGCGTATGCACAACCTTGGAGTGATCTGTTGAGCATGCATTGTCCGCAGGGTTGCGGCAAGGTGTTACGATCGCTGCAGGGGAATGCGCTCGTGGGTCGCGGCTCCGAATCGACAGGGTGATTTTCCTACACAAGTCACCTGGCTGTGTCGTACGATCCCAAGCACGGACTTCTTGCAGGTGACAGTGTTGCAGGAATCATTCTCCTTCCTTTTCATCCCGCACAGATCCATGAGCGATTGCAGCCGCCGTTTGTCTTCATAGGCCCCATGTCTGGCGAAAAATCCCGAAGTGCATTGCATGTCAGCCCGACCATGAGGGACGCGACCGCCTGTGGTGTCTTGGGCTTGGTGGTGGTCCTCGTTTACTCCCAGATTGGCGGACATCGCCCGATTGCATTTGATGATGCTCTCTACCTGACGGACAACGCGTGGGTCCTCGCGGGTCTCAGGTGGGATAGCTTGGTCTGGGCCTTCACTAATTTTGATTCAGGAAACTGGCATCCATTTACGTGGCTCAGTCACATGGCTGATCAACAGCTCTTTGGTGAGCATTGGGGCGGCCATATGATTGAGAACATGTTCTGGCACGCGGGTAACAGCATGCTGGTCTACGCTTTCATGCGGAGGCTTGGCTTTGCCAGGATGCTTGGATTTGCGCTTGCGGCGGTTTTTGCATGCCACCCGCTGAATGTTGAATCCGTCGCGTGGCTATCCCAGCGAAAGAACCAACTGAGCACGTTCCTGCTCCTTGCGACTATTATTGCCTACCTCGATTGGCGCAAGGAAGGGCGGAGGGTGACCCGGGTGCTTTTGATAGCGGCCTATGTCGCAAGTCTGATGTCGAAGTCAATGGGAGTTACGCTTCCTGCCATCGTAGTCATATTTGAAGCCCTTGTGGCCATCAAAGAAACGGATGGCGCAGTTTTCCGCAGTTATGCCCGTGCGAGAATTTGGTTAATCGATACGTTGAAGCGGGTGTCGCCACTGGCAGTCGCCGCTGCATTGATGTGTGTGGCGACATTCATTGCCCAGCGACGTGCCGGCGCGGTTGCGTCTCTCGACACGCTCACGCTTGTAGACCGTATCAGCAATGCCACCCAGGCATTGGGGATTTACTTGAAGACCTTTGTCTGGCCCGAGGATCTTGCCTTTTTCTATCCCCTCCGCGATTCTGCGGACTGGGGCTTGATTGCCATTGCGTGTTTATTTGTCGCAGGCGCAATTGCAGCGGTCATTTTTGGGACAAAACGCCTGCCGATGCTGACCTTTGGTATCGGATGGTTTCTCGTTTCACTCCTGCCTGTGATCGGCCTCGTCCAGGTTGGAAGCCAGAGCCATGCGGACCGGTATATGTACGTGCCAATGATCGGCCTTCTGATCGCCTTGGGTGGACTCGTCGACTGGTTGGATGGCAGGAGGGTTGTCAGGCGCGTAACATGCAGCCTGGCAATTGCAGGCTTCGCCGGGGTTCTAGGCATCAAGGCTTATGCCTATACCATGCTTTGGAAGGACGGAGAGACCGCCTATCGGAATGCAATCAGGGTTGGCGGTCATTCCTATACTATGACGGTCAGCCTTACAGCGACCTTGATCAATCTCAACTACCTGAAGACAGCCGAACCCTTTGCCCGGCTGGCTGCGGAGAAGTGGCCCGATCGTCCGCTGTCGATCGCAAATATTGCCACTCTCTATGCAAAGTACGAGAAATATGATAAGGCAGAATATTGGTTCAGACGGGCGGTTCAGATTGAACCTGGGAACCTGAGGTTCCAGTATATGCTCGGTCTGACGTTGCTTCATCTCGGGCGTGACGCAGAGGCGGAGGAGGTTCTTCAGGGTGCGCTGAAACTTGGAGAATCACGGGACGATTGGAGAACTTCGGACAAGTTTGCGAAATCCGTGCTCATTCGCAAGGTGCCCGTCAAGCAGGTTGAAATCAAGGAACTGATGGAGAAGGCGGCGCCGCGGGAAATCAGGGCGGATTCGACGGCAGAAAATCCGGGGGCGAAAAGCCCAATCGGCGACTCAGGAAAAACTGCAGACTGATTCTCATGCAGCCGATTCCGTAGACCAGGCTGCGGCGAAAGTTTATGGATGAGGCGTCTGGGAAGTATTTTGTCGGGCAACTGACTTCACCGATCATGCTTCCGTTCCAGAGGGCTAGAGCAATGAATTGATTGTCGAATATAAAGTCGTTGGAGAGTCGGTCGAGTTGCATTTTCAGCAGGAGCTCGCGTGAATAGGCACGGTACCCGGTGTGATATTCCGACAGCTTTGCACCCATGAGAAGATTCTGCGCCGCAGTGAGGAAACGGTTCGAGACATACTTCCACCACGGCATGCCTCCTTGCAGGGCAAATCCGCCCAGAATGCGCGAGCCAACGACAAAGTCGTGGAGTCCGTTGGCTATCATGCTCGCCATCGCAGGAATGAGCTTGGGAGTATATTGGTAGTCGGGGTGAACCATGATGACGATATCAGCCCCTTTCTCCAGGGCGATCCGGTAGCAGCTCTTCTGGTTTCCGCCGTAGCCGAGATTCTTGTCGTGAACGTGGACGGTTACTCCGGGAAGGGTGCGCGCCAGGGCGACCGTTCCATCCCGGCTTTGGTCGTCTACTAGAATGATGTCGTCTACAATTCCCTGTTCGACTACCTCTTCATAGGTCGCACGAAGAGTCCGCTCGGCGTTGTAGGCAGGCATGACGACAGCGACTCGCTTGTTTCTATACATGGAATCTTGAGGGCGGAGTAATCCTGGATGTCTCCCGCGCAATACTACCGAAAGCAGGGGATGATCAAGGAAGATTGCTCAGGTTGACAGACGGCGGGCTGTTGGTGCGGTGGTTTGAATGCGATGGCTCGCCTGAGCCAATTGAGATCAGCGGTATCGGCCCAAAACAGGTTAGCATCAGGGCAACCTAGCTTCATCAGGATTCCAAAATAAGGGACAGGTTAAAAATTACAAAGACACAGGATGAGTCATGTTATACGTCTTTAATAAGGGACAGGTTAAAAACAGTTGACATTGGGGGAGTTCAGACTTCAGGTCGGGGGATGAGGCAGCCTCGGATCAAGATTTCAGGGGAGGAGGAGGAGGCGGTTTACCACTGCATGACCCGAACCGTGAATGGGGAGCGAATCATTGATGATGTAGGCAGGGAGGTTCTGCGTAAGCAGTTGTGGCAGATATCGGACTACTGTGGGGTGCAGGTGATCACGTACGCCCTCCTTTCGAATCACTTTCATGTGCTTGTGCGGGTACTCCAAAAGCAGCCGCTGTCCGATGAGGAACTGCTTCGGCGCTACAACGTGCTCTATCCGAAACCGACCCGGTTTCAGACGACCCGGCTCGAAGTGATTCGGGCGCAGTTGGCGGAGAACGGACCGGACGCCATTGCTTGGCGGAAGCGCCAGAACGCTTTGATGGGAGATGTATCCCAGTTCATGAAATTGTTGAAACAACGTTTCGCGATCTGGTTCAACAAGACCCACCAGCGATACGGGACGCTTTGGGCGGAGCGGTTCAAGAGCGTGCTGGTGGAACCGCACGGAAGGGTGCTTGAAGCCCTGGCCGCGTACATCGATTTGAACTGCGTGCGTGCAGGTCTTGCAAGTGATCCCAAGGACTACCGCTTCTGTGGCTACAGCGAGGCGATTGCGGGTCACGTATCTGCCCGCAACGGATTGATGCTCGTCTTCGGCGCACGGGACTGGAACGAAGCGCAAAGTGCCTACCGCCAAGTGCTTTTTGGCACGGGGGCGGATGGAAATGAGCTAAAAGGAAGCATCGCCATAGAAGAGTTCCGGCGCGTGATCGACGAAGGCGGAAAATTGCCCCTTTCGACGGTTCTGCGCTGCCGCGTGCGTTACTTTTCCGATGGCGCAGTGCTTGGCAGCAAAGCCTTTGTTGGTACGCAATTGGCAGGGTATCGAAAATCCATGCAGCGACGAACTCGATCATCCCCGAAACCACTGCCAGCCATCACCGACTGGGGCGAACTCGCGACCCTGCGCGGGTTGCGGCGGCAGGCTTTTGGCTGAGGCTTGAGTACGGCGTGCCACTTGTTAACCACCAACACGACCCGAGGCACCCACCCGATTCTTGTTGCGGTTCGGAACCATTTCCACCCATCGGCACTCCCATGATTGGGCAATTGCGCCGATGATTGACCTCAGCCTTCGGATGGAAACGTTTCCTAACCTGCCAGCGAAGTCCTTGTTCACGCGGACAATTCCATGGGGCGGACGACGACAACCGTCGGCTCGCCGCTTGCGCGATCCCTTGCGCTGCCATTGATTTCAACGTGTGAAAAGGCGCCAAATCCTCTGCCGCGCACTGGCGATATTTTCCCTAGCTGGGACTATTGTAGGACTTGGCGTAGCCATTTTCTGGACTGATAGTGACACATTTGACAAGAGGCAGAAACCGTCGACTCCGGATCATGCCCTGACCACCGCGAGGCAGGAAAAGGCACCTATCGAAGTTCCCACCGCCAGAGCCGCCAGAGCCGCCAACGCGCCAGATCCTGTCCAAGAGACATCGAATTCGCATCCAAGTCCGTCCTTATTCAGGTTTCGCCCTCCTCCTCGCGATGCCGAAGCGATCGAAGCGCGATTGGATGCCGCGACGGATCGGGTTCATTACCTGGAATTGAACCGCGACCTCCTGTTGGGCAAGGAATCGCCTGCCTGGCAGAATCCGGGTACCGGGCGGTTTCTGCTTCCCCTTCCCGATGGTTCAGTGCAGGCGATGCGGGTGCGCGGAGCACAGAGCCTGGGGCCGCGGCGATTTGTGGTCGATGGGAGCATTGAAGGACGCGAACTCAGCAGGGTGCTGATTGCGGTCAATCATGATGCCGTATCAGCCCAAATCCTGGATTCGGAACTGGGTGAGTATCAGCTTCGTTCCATTGAGAGCGTTGAAGGTGCACTGGGACAATTGTGGAAGGTTGACCCATCGAAGCTTGGTGGATGCGGCGGACAGATCTCTTCGACCGGAACTGCTGGCGTGGCGAATTCCTTCCCCTCGGGAAGTGGATTGTCGGCGGATGGAGAAACCTCCCTCTCCGGGAGTCAAACGACAGCTTCAGACGTTGCAGGCGGTCTGATCGTGCGTTTGCTGTTCCTCTACACCTCCGCAGTCAGGAAGGCCTACGGATTGAACCAGGTCGGGAGCATCATTGATCTGACGATCGCCGGAACCAATTCAGATTTGTCCGGCAGTCAGATCCCGGTCAAAATTGAACTCGCGGCTGCACAGGAGGTGGATCTGAACGAATCCAGTGTGAGCTACTCAGCGACACTTGGCTCGCTCAAGGGGATGTCCGATGGCGTGCTCGACCAGGTCCATGTTTTGCGAGATCAGGTCGCTGCCGACCTCGTTGCGCTGGGAGTTGATGCTGCGGACACCGGGGGATCCGCGGGTATAGCCTATGTTATGGACGATCCGACTTCCTATTCGAAGAGCTTCTTCGGCTTTTCAGTTGTCCGCTTTGGGTCGATGAACTCGGGAAATGTTCTGTCGCACGAACTGGGGCACAACTTTGGGTGCACCCATGATCGTGAGAACTCGAGCGGCCACGGTGCCTACCCGTACAGCTATGGTTATCGGTTCTTCGCCCAGGACAGCACGGGTCAGAACCGCCAGTTTCGCGACATCATGTCGTATGCGCCCGGAACGCGGGTACCCTTTTTCTCCAACCCGCGATTGGTTCTCTCCAATCTCAACATCGGAAGTTCGATCGGCGTATTGCGGGAGGCAGTGGCATTGGGAATTCCCGCCGGATTGCCCGGCGAATCGGACAATGCCAGAACAATAGATCAGACCGCATTTTCAGTTTCGAACTATCGCGCATCGCCACAGAATCCATATTCGGCGGGCACGTTGATCAATGTTTCCACCCGGGCGTGGGTCGGCGAAGGGGCGCGCCAGTTGATCGGCGGGTTTGTGATTACGGGAAGCGGCGACAAGGCGGTTCTCGTTCGCGCCGCGGGGCCTTCGCTGGCGCCTTACGGTGTTACGGATGCCCTGCCTGATCCGATCCTGAGGCTCTACCGGCAGGGCGAGTCGACACCGTTCGCGCTCAATGACAATTGGTGGGATCAACCCGACGCGAATCTGACGACCCGCGCCGGATTTCCGTTTTCGGTTGGAGGGAAGGATTCTTCCCTTTTCCGCATGTTGCCGCCCGGGGGCTATACGGCAAATATCGAAGGCGTTGGCGGCGGCACTGGGACGGCACTCGTCGAGGCCTACGAGATTGAGCGCGGAGGCGCTAAGTTGATCAACCTATCCACGCGAGCCTATGCCGACCCGGAACATCCCATCATCGCCGGGTTTGTCATTGATCCTGATCCGAGTGCGCCAGCGCGCACCAAGCGATTGCTCATCCGTGTCCTTGGCTCAACCCTTGCGAACTATGGTGTTCCGGATGGCATGCAGGATCCATTGTTGCAGCTCCACGATTCCCGCGGGGAATTGCTCTTGGAGAATGACGATTGGGACCCCCCCAACACACGCATGACGAACAGTCCATCCCTGGTCAGGGGAACGGTTGATCAATATTCTGAACAAATGGTATTCGATGCGATAAAGTCGCTCGGCATCCCGGAAATGAAGCCCGTTGAGCCTGCCATCGTCGTTGATCTGGCACCGGGCAGCTATACGGTTGTCGTGAAACCCTTTGAGGATCTGACTTCGAACCAGCCGGCGAGATCGGGTGTTGGACTCATTGAAGTGTATGAATTGCAGCCGAGATGAAGTGCCGTGACATCAATCCTCGAAGTGTGGCGTTGTGACACACACGGTGGGCAATTGACACGCTTCCGCGTCAGACTGGCTACCGTGCATGAGGCGTGTCGCAGGCGGCGCCGGTGGAACAGAGTATGCAGAAGCAACCCATAACACTATGGACCTCTCCACGCTAACCACCATGTCACGTCAGGCGTTGACTGACGCCCAGTCGGAAGCCCGTCGTCGTTCAAACAATGAAGTCGACACCTGGCACCTGCTCTTTGCCCTTCTGACGCAGGAGAAGGGGATCGTGCCGGCGTTGATCGAAAAGCTGGGCATGACGACCAGCGCGATGGAGCTCGCAGTCGCTCGTGAGCTCGAACGGCTTCCCAAGGTCAGCGGAAGCATCGATACGTCGAAGATCTATGTCACGCAGGCCGTGAATGACGTGCTCACGCGTGCCGAATCCGAGGCGAAAAAATTGAAGGATGAATTTGTTTCCGTTGAGCATCTCTTCCTTGGACTCGTTGAGGTGGCCAAGCCGGAGTCGTTTGCAAAGTTTCTCAAGTCCTTCGGGCTGGATCGAAGCACGGTATTGAACGCATTGAAGACAATCCGCGGAAACCAGCGGGTGACATCCGACAATCCGGAGGCCACCTACGCGGCGCTTGAAAAGTACGGCATCGATCTTGTAGCCCAGGCTCGAAAGGGAAAACTCGATCCCGTGATCGGGCGGGATGACGAAATTCGACGTACGATTCGCATTCTTTCGCGTCGGACAAAGAATAATCCAGTGTTGATCGGTGAGCCCGGTGTGGGCAAGACCGCGATTGTCGAGGGCCTTGCCCAGCGCATTGTTCGCGGGGATGTGCCTGAGGGTCTCAAGGACAAGACCATCTTCTCGCTCGACATGGGCGCACTGATCGCAGGCGCAAAGTATCGCGGTGAATTTGAGGAACGGCTCAAGGCGGTGCTGTCCGAGGTGAAGCAGAGTGACGGCCGCATCGTGCTCTTTGTTGATGAACTGCACACCATCGTGGGTGCGGGGAAGACGGAGGGCGCCATGGATGCCGGGAACCTGCTGAAGCCGATGCTGGCTCGAGGCGAGCTTCACTGCATTGGTGCGACTACTTTGGACGAATACAGGCAGCACATTGAAAAGGACGCTGCGCTTGAGCGTCGCTTTCAGCCCGTGCTGGTGGAACCACCTTCCGTGGAGGATGCCATTTCAATCCTGCGCGGACTGCGCGAGAGGTTTGAGTTGCACCATGGTGTGCGGATCCAGGACAACGCGCTCGTTTCAGCAGTCACGCTCTCCAATCGTTACATTTCAGACCGCTTCCTTCCGGACAAGGCGATCGACCTTGTGGACGAAGCGTGTGCGATGATTCGCACGGAAATGGACAGCGCTCCACAGGAACTCGATGCCTTGCAGCGGCGAGTGCTCCAGCTTGAGATTGAGGAGGCGGCGCTGAAGCTCGAGAAGGATGAAGGTTCGCGCCAGCGGCTGGAATCGCTTCGCAAGGAACTCGCGGATGCGCGGACCCAGTCCTCCGCACTCAGGGCGAAGTGGGAAAAGGAAAAGGCATCGGTTGAGCGCGTCCGTAAGGTGCGCGAAGAACTGGATGCGGCGCGGCTGGAGATCGAGAAAGCTGAGAGGGCCTACGATCTCAACAAACTCGCGGAGCTTCGCCACGGGCGGATACCGCAATTGGAAGCCGAGTTGAAGAAGCTGGAGAAAGCCGAAGCCAAGACGGAGCTCTTCAAAGAGGAGGTTTCGTCCGAGGAGATAGCTGAGATCGTGGCGAAATGGTCCGGGATTCCCGTCTCCCGCCTCGTGGAAGGTGAAAAAGAGAAGCTTCTCCGCCTGAGCGACGAACTCCACGAGCGCGTTGTGGGTCAGGAGGAGGCGGTGCAGCTTGCGAGCGATGCGATCCTCCGTGCTCGAGCCGGCATCAAGGATCCACGGCGTCCGGTCGGCAGTTTTCTGTTCCTGGGCCCGACAGGCGTAGGCAAGACCGAACTCGCAAAGACACTTGCAGAAACCCTTTTCGACAGCGAGTCCGCGATGATCCGGATCGACATGTCCGAGTACATGGAGAAGCACAGTGTTGCCCGCATGATTGGGGCGCCACCGGGCTACGTGGGCTATGATGAGGGTGGTCAGTTGACCGAGGCGGTGCGGCGCAAGCCGTATGCCGTCGTTCTCTTCGACGAGATCGAGAAGGCGCACCCCGATGTATTCAATGTCCTGTTACAGGTTCTGGACGATGGGCGCGTGACGGATTCTCAGGGTCGCACGGTCGATTTCAAGAACACGATCATCATCATGACCTCCAACCTGGGAAGCCGCTTTCTCCTGGAAGGTGTCACGGGTGACGAAATCCCCGAATCTGTCCGGGAGTCCGTGATGACAGAGGTCCGTCGGGCATTCCGTCCGGAGTTCCTGAATCGCATCGACGAGACGATCCTCTTCAAGCCGCTGACGCTGGAGGAAATCGGGCGCATCACGGATCTGCTCATGGCCGATCTCAACCGCCGCCTGGCAGACCGCCGCGTCCGGGTTGAGCTCACGCCAAAAGCGAAAGCCTGGACCGCGGAAAAGGGATACGATCCGGTGTTTGGCGCACGTCCACTGAAGCGATTCCTGCAGCGACACATTGAAACCAAGCTCGCTCGCGCGCTTGTTTCAGGTGAAGTTCAGGAAGGCTCGACGGTGACATTCACCGTTAAGAACGACGAACTTGAGTTTGCGGAGAAGGCAGCCGGATCAAGGTAAGCGCGCAGGCTGACGGATTTCTCTGTGTGGCCGACTCTCTGCAAGAGGTCGGCCACGCGACAATCCAGTTCAACACACTCGGTTCGCCAGAGGGATGACGCCCCGATTATCGGTCAGGCCGTGCCGCTGATTTTTTTGCGGATGGGCCAAATCGATTGCCCAAGGCCGCGCGAATATCCGGCAGGTCGAAATCGCGTAGAACACCAGGCACGACGATATTGAGCAGTCCGCGGTGAGTTGCGGCTTCGCAAAGTGCCAGGTACGACTCGGGACCGCCCTCGGTTGTGACATTCATGAAACGTGGCTCCAGCAACGCGGCGAAGAGGGCTGGCACGGCCCCATTGTTCTTTGCGATCAGACTAATTTTCTCCGAAGCGACGTCGGATCGGAGTGAAAGAGAGTCAAAAGCGCACAGTATGTCCTCTGTCTGCATTCCCGGAAGATTGCGGCCAACCAACAGGGCGCGCATCGCTGTCGAGTATTCAGGAGAATAGCCGCCAACGATTCGTCCGCGCGGCGCGCTGCGACCATAACCGCGGAGATCCACCGCCATCACGATGTTTCCTTTGCGGACCAGAGTCCCGATTGCTCCATCAATCCCATCGCCAGTCATTGCGCCGGCGGGATCCAAGTAAATCACGCCTGGTTTTCGCTCGGGCCCTCCCTCGGGAACAAACACCGTAGCGGGCAAAACGATGCCCGGCTCCGGTGTCAGATTGAAGGTCTCCATCCGGTAGCCTGCGTGAGTCGAGTTCTTCAGGGCATCGAATGTCGTGGGCAGACGCCGCTCGGTGATGCCGAGCCGCTTTCTGACAATACCCGCCAGGTCAGTTGCATGCGCTGCTGTCCGCTGCGGATACATCGTGCGTGCGAGGGTCGCATTGAGCGTTTGAATGGTTTCGGCGCCGGGGTAGGAGGTTAGCACCTGGCCGGTTGCAGTACTGTGGAGCACCTCGGGTGAGGCGATCGCAAAGTCGGGCTCAATTCCGTCATCCTCGCGGTTGAGCAGCCATTTGGAAAACCATCGATAGGTCGCCTCGCGACGCGGTTTTGACCAGCCATGAGTATCGTTGTATTCGAAGAACCCGACATGCTCGGCGGCACCGAGAACGGTGTAGATGCGTTTGGCTTCCGCGAATGTTGCCTTTGCGCCGGCGATGGGGAAATAGTCCTTGGTGGCGGTTGCCATCTGGAGAGGCTTTGGCGCAAATGCCGTCAGGAAGTCCGCGAAATTCAGTCCATCGGCGATGAAATTGACGAAGACCTGCTCAGCATCCTGCGGGCCGCGCCTTGGCCAGAGTTCCTGCCATGACGTCAGGTAGCACGATGGGGCTGCAACGGCGATGCGTGGTTCAAAGGCCGCGAGGTAGGACGACATTGTCCCGCCGCCGGAATTGCCCGCCACGCCGATGCGTGATGGATCCACGTCGCCTCTAGCCAGCAGATAGTCCAGCGCGCGCATGCCGTCCCAGATGAAATATCGCGCGACATTTGTGCCGGTCAGCAGGCACGGGATGCCGGCCATGGTGTGATCTCCTGGTCCACCGTCGTTGAACCGAGACTTTTGGCCGCTGGCATCAGGATACTGAACGCGTTCTCCCTGGCCCGGTGGATCCCAGGCCAGAACAAGGAAGCCGCGTTTTGCGAGGCTGATCCAGGCCCGCTGGTAGGGCTCTGCAGCCTTGCCCGCGCTGCTGTGGCCCGCGGGGCCGAGCACGGCGGCAAACGGTGGCCGTGCGTTCTTGGGCACATACACATTCGCGGTCACGTAGTAGCGGGGCAGGCTTTCAAAAACGACTTTTTCCACGGTGTAGTCGCCACCATCCAACACACCTGTCACACGCGCATTGAGCGGAGTCTTTTCCGCCGGAAGCCCGCCGATCATGGAGAGAAGCCGCTCTCGAATGTAATTCTGCCGGGCATGGATGTCGGATGGAATCTGAAGGGATTTACTCTCCGCGTCCCGCAGGGCCAACTGCTTCTCCGCGATCTGGGTCAGGTATCGGTCGAGCATTCCGGAGTCTCCGAGATCGGATTCGACTGCACGGACCTTGGCCGGAAGAATCAGCAGCGCAAACATGACCGGTAGGGAGCTTCCTGCACGGGACCAGAATCGTGATTGCGGAATTGGATCTGGCATTCGATTCCACGCGGGTCGCGAACGAGCTTCAGTGGCGCGAGAGCGGAGGCAGCGGAAGAGCGGAATGATGCGGGGCATTTGTAGAAGGAGGAGCAGTGTGGTGAGCAGCGGAAAGTCTGTTCGACTTCGCGAGTTTACATCAATTTGGGCCGAATCCATAGTGGTGGCGGCAACTGGTCAAGCCATTGGTCCAGGAGAGACTGGAGCTCCGCCGTCTTGGCCGGTTGCGCGGCCGCGAGATCATGGGTTTCGTCGAGATCCTCTGACAGGTGGTAGAGTTGGAAAGGTTTCTCATCCCACTTCACCAATTTCCAGTCGCCGTGCCGTATGGCCCGCTGCCGGCCGAATCGCCAATAGAAAGATTCGTGCGGACGGCTGGAATCGGCGCCATTGATAAAGGGCAACTGATTGACTCCATCAAGGTTCCAACTGGAGGATGCTTCGACTCCGGCGGCGGCGAGGGCGGTCGGCAGGAGTAGAAGCGATGATGCTGCCGCTTTCATCATCTGCGTCGCGGTTTTCATTTCGCACTCCGGGATTGGCTTGGCGCGATCGTGAATACGACCCGGCGGTAACCGGTCAGCTGAGGGATTCCATCGTCGGTGACTTCGAGGATGACGTGAAGCGTGCGTGGTTCGGATACCTGTGGTGCGATAAAAGTCGCGCGGATGTCATCAGCTCCGACCAACCGGATATGCTCACCGAGCGTGCCCGGTTCGTCGTATTGCCACCACTTGTAGGACAACTTGTTTCCATCGGGATCGGAGGAGCCGGTTGCGTCGAGCTTGACCGTTTCACCCGGCGACACCGTTTTTCGCAGCACCCGTATTGTTGCGTCGTTGTTGACGCGGGCTACGGGCGGGTGATTCGCCTCAGAGGGCGGTTTGACCTGCCAATCCAGTCGCGCTGCGAAATCATTGCTGATCGCCTGTGCCCACCGGCCGAGGCTCCATTGCTTTTCACGTTGCGGATCGTTTGAGGAGGGATGTTTGTCGCGCCCATCCACAAAGAAGTTCCGGCCTGGAAAGAGCCTCTCGCGACGCCCGCCCCAACCGCCCCATTCGGGTTGTTCGATATCGGTGAGCCCTGGTGCCAGCAGATGCAGGAACGTTGGTGAATCACCTTCCTTGATGAGATAGCCCGTATTGTTGCCGACGCCGGCTTTTGGATAACGGGCTGCGAGGGGGCCGTGTCCTTCAAGGAGATGTTGACGGACCCATGCCTCGTCGCGCAGCGATTCAGGGGCTTCGAAACTGAGGCCCCCTTTGACGACATTGGTGAAATCGAAGAAGAGCTCCGGCACATGGTCCCAGATCCAGACCGTTCCGGTATCCTGCCAATTGCTCTGATGCAGGCGGATCATGCCTATGAAACGGGCGGCATCGTCCGGTGAACGTTCCCGGCGGACTTTGTTGATTGCCTGCGCGAGATCGACTGCGCCGCCCCAGACGAGGATCCATACCGGACGGGGATCCTTGCGATCGACCGCCTGAATGATGAGTTCGGCACCCTCTGATTCCATTCCGGGTTTGAGCCATCGATCCACGGGTTCGCAGGTGCGCGTGTCCAGGGCTCCGGGCGGATAGGGGACGGGGAAACCTTTGGGGATGCCAGCCGCGTTTCTTCCCGCCCACGTCCGGATCATGCGCGCACCGGGCCTCACGGCATTCTTGAGAGACTCGGGTGTCGGAAAGGGGTAGCCTGGCCGCGCGTGCAATTTCAGGGTGTCATAGACGCGGCCATAGTCGCCAAGAATATCCACGATCCACTCGGGGCGGACTGATCCGTCTCCGAATGCGAGTGAGGTGGCGATCAGTCCTTCGATTTCATATTCGTTGGCATACGAAAGAAACCGGATCATGGCCTGAATCTCATCGGGGTCCTTCCAGTAATCGGTCAGCAGAACGACCCTGGGGCGCTCGGGTGAGGCCGTTCGAAGCGGTGCTGCTCCGCGGGCCGGACCCACGAGAGTGGTCCAGAGGATTAGCGCAAGAACAAGCGGGCGGTATCGGGTCAGCATGGAGATCGTAGTCGTGTCATCCTTGAGGTATTGGTCCAAAAGCCTCACGCCAGTCCTCCGTCAGATTTCGCAACGTTGCTGGCAGTTTTGAAGTGTGTTTGAATTCTTCGCGGACGGGACGTTTTCACTTCACGGCATCTGATCTGACGGCGCAGCCAAATCCTGCAGGAAGTTTCGATGCCGCAATCAGGCGCTCTCACAGTCCTGGCAACGACAAGCCGTTCGTCTTGCAGGCTTCCCGAAGGGCATCGAGCCACAGGTAGTCCGTACCGACCTTGGCGGATCTTGATTCCAGCAGCGGGAGCAGTCGCGCATACTCCTTCTCGACCCGATTGCAGCACTCGAGGCTGAAATCGCGCAGCAGCTGGCGGGCTTCCGATTCCCGGTTGTTGGCCATCAAGCGCGCGGCTTTGGCTTCAATCTCCCGGGATTTCGCCAACTCCCATTTCTCGATTTCTCGAAAGGCTGCGGACGGCAGCGGGGCGAGTTGATTGTAGTTCAGGTCAACCAGCCGCTTGAGCTTTTCTGCTGACCACCACGGCGAGGCCGGATCGTAGGTGTCCGTGGCGTTGCTGTAATTTTCGGGGATCGTTCGTCCTGCGAAGTAGATGGGTTTGAAAACATTGACGCAGGGCGAACTGAATGACGCCCAATAGACTGCACGCAGCGGTGGCGGCCTGTCCTTCCACAGTTGTACCACCATGCTCGCGGCTGTCCGGCCGTGCTCGGGGCCGTTGTGCATGCACACCGTGCAGAACCAACTGTCATTCGGTGCCCATTTGGGCTCTTCGAGCGTGCCCTCGTGATGGCTGCGACTGATCGTGTCCATCATCAGCTCGACGGAAATATCACCTTTGTGCTGGCGAAGAATGGACATGACTTGTCTGTAACGATTCTGCGAAAACGAATAATCCCTCTCCAGAGGGGTATAGCAGCGCGCGAAGCTGAAGGACTCCTCCGACTTGCACCAGCCCTCCGCAATCGCATGGGAGACAACCTCCGGGTGCGCTTCGTCGTAGTCACGCTCAATGCTGAAAACGTTGGAAATCGCACCAACGTCCCGGACCTGTTTCGCCACCCAGTATTCGCCCGCAGTTTCAAGCACCCAGGCGGTCTGCGGATCGGCGATGATGAACGAGTTGTTGGCCACCTTTTTCGGATCGAGATGGCTGATCATGACGTGCATCGCTTCATAGGCGGTCTTTCCCCGCTCGAGTCCGAGCCGGATGAGGTCCATGCCGATGAGGGCGTTGGACACGGCCGGAACCCGTGATTTGACTGCCTCATTGCCTATTGCGACGCCCCATTCGTTGAGTCCGTGTTCGTAGCCCCAGGTCCAGGAGGGTCGTGATCCTATGTGCTCATAGGTTTCCGTCACCTGCGGAAGCGACACTTTCGTCAGCTTTACCACTTCACCTTCCTGGTAGTGGTGCCGCGCATGGTACATCAGCGGTTGCGCCTCGGTCACCTTGCGATCGCTGTTCTTCCCCATGATGACCGAGCCGTCGCGAGTGGAGTTGGCCAGCGCCACCCAGGTATCACAAGCCCGACCAGGAAAGGAGAGAAGAAGTCCGGTACAGGTTGCTGCGAGGAGAAAGCGGCCCGATAGGTATTTGGAGACGTGCATGATCAGAGGCGTCAGAGGTTTGAGGCTGACCGTCGAGAGATTCGAGGCCATGGGGAATCAGCAACAGGCCAGACCATCATTGCGGCCAAGGCAACCGTGACATGACTTTATCTGTACAGTTCCTTGTCGAACGTGATCTCGCCTATTGCCGCTTTCCGCTGATTGGCACAGCAGCGCTTCATCCGGCCAGTCAATTGCTCAACAGGCGATCCACCGGCGCTTGCAGGTCCTCACCCATGCTCACCACAAAATTGTCTTTCGCGTTGGCCGAAGCGAACGCCGCGGAGGCCGCCGCATATTCGTGCCTTACGTTGTCCGCTGGCAGGCGTTTTGCTCCACCGTCCACCGTGTTGTGCAGGATGACCCGCCGCGGTGCGAGTGCTGCGGCGAGCAAAGGAAGATCGTAGGAACGCAAGGCGCCCGGCACAAAGGTCTCGATGAACGAAGGCGCGTAGATCTCCGTATCCGCAGCTGAGTGGTAGGAACTCAACGAATCGATCAGTGCGACACGGGATATGTCCGAGGTGATAGCTGCCGCATGGAGAAGCACGGGTCCGATCGCGCCGTAGGCCACGGCCGAAAGATCCGCGGCGCCATCCCTTTTCAGGATTGCGGCCAATTTTACGACATCGGCCGCGCGGACCGCGAGCACGCTGCGGCCGATGAACATCCCCAGATACCAGGTTTTGTAATTGATGCCTGAATTCACCAACTGACCGTAGTGTCGCTCTCCAGCAGAGACTCCGGGGCCGACCTCGCCTGTCCCGATAAGATCGGGTGCAACCACCTTGTAACCCTGCCGGACAAGGCGCTCCATTTCCCCGCCCTTTTCGCCAACTGCGGCCTTCCCTTTCGGATGAAGGTAGAGCACTGCCCGTCCATTGGGGTGTTCGGGCAGCATCGTGACGTAGGGGATGGGATAGTCGCCTTCACCTTTCACAAAATAGCGTTCGACCACATAACCTGCGCGGCGACTGCGGCCCGTCAGAACGGGATGGTCCTCGGGGTTCGGTTCCCGGTAGCCGCTCTCCCGTTTTGCAGCCTTGACGATATCGGCGGGCTTGAGGCCTTTCGCGGAGATTTCAGCCTGACGGTGTGCGACGAGCCGATCCGCCTCGCGACGAGTGAGTGTCCAGAACGGCGCCCCCTTGAGCCAGGTGTAGACCTGCCCGGTGGGAGTCACCCGCAGTTCCTCCTTCGTCGGCATTTCCACCTTTTCGACTTTGGAGGAGCCCGGATTGCTGAGCTCCTTCTGGAAAAACGCATATATCGCCTCATTGTTCCGGTTGGTTGACTGATGCCCGGCGTCGTCCTCAATCAGCATGATGTTTTCCGGCGCTCCCATGGCCTGATATGCGCGGGATACCTCGTGAAAGGTCTCCCGGGTGCCTTCGATGTTGAACAAGTCGTTCGTTGTGGCGACTATCAGGGTTGGACGGGGTGCACGCGCGGTCAGCAGGTCCGGGTGATCGATCCCTCGGGCGAACATGTGAAACAGGTTCTGTTCGCCGTCGCGGGGGCCCAATTTCTGGAGGATGCGCGTGTTGTTGCACACGTGGTTTTCGGGCGCGGTGGCGAGAATCCGATCATCAAATGCGGCGATGTAGAGCGATTGAAAACCGCCCCCGGAGCGCCCCGTCATGCCAACCCGTTTTGGATCAACTTCGGGGCGCGTGAGGAGATAGTCGGCCGCACGAATGCCATCCCAGATGACATAACGGGCAAGGGATGAGTCCGTGAGCATCGCCTGCTGGGTCATGTAGGCGTGTTCGGCGTTGTTTCCGCCGATCACGGGTTTGCCATCATCGCTCAGATATTGCAGCCGCTCACCTTGCGAGATGGGATCCCACGCGAAGACCACGAATCCCTTTTTGACGAGGTTGAGGATAATGGGGATGTATCCGCTGCGATACCCGCTAAGCGCGTGACCGCTTGCGTAAAGCACGGCCGGCGCCGGGGATGAAAGATTCTTGGGAAGGAACAGGGCAGACGTGACATAGAATCCTGGCTGCGATTCGAAGACGATGTTTTCGATCCGGTAATCGGCTTTCTCGACCGTGCTGACGATCCGGGCATTGAGAGGAGTGCGCTCCGGGAATGGACCGACTATATCGGCGAGCGTGTGGCGCACTTTTTCCCGCTGCCTCTTCCAATCCTCCGTCGAGAGGACCTTGGCGGCCTCCCTGTCCCTCTGCGCCAGCAGCGCGAGGGCCTCTGAATTCAGATAGTAGTAAAACGAGTCAGGCGCTGCGCGGAACTGCACCCAGCCGGCGATGACGTCGAGATCGGTCTTTGGTTTTGCCGGGGTAACCACCGGCGCGCTGTCCACAGCGGTTTGTGCCGACAGGAACTGCGAGCTGAGCAAGAACAGGCCCAGCGCAACCGGAAGTGTGCGTGATTTGAAGGGGAGGGTCATGAATTGATCGGAGTGAGAGTTGAGTGTGGGAGCAATGGTCCAGATTCTGCAGCCGTAAAGCAAAGCGCTCTCCGGGGTTGGCGGGGCTGTCGATTTGGTGAGAAATCCTCGGTCGTGACCCGTTGTCGTTGCATGCAGCGGCCCAAGTTGGGATGAATGCATTGCGGGGGGCATCGCGATTACCTCTCATCAGGACCCGAGTTTCCGGAAGAAATACTCATGGAAGATTGCGTCCAAAAAGCCGGAAAAAGTTCTTCTCGATCGCATCGGCCAAAGCGGTGGTGGATATGCCCCGGATTTCCGCGAGGGCGGCATGGGTGACCTCGAGGTTTGCAGGATGATTTGGCGTCGAACCATCCGGAGTTGGTGGCAACCGGTACTTGCGGTGGCTTTCGGGGAGGGGCATCGCCGGCGCGTCGGTTTCCACCAAAATGTGCTCGAGAGGCAGGTGGGCGAAAATTTCCCGAATTCGGGCGTGTCGAGGAGACAGGAAATTCCCGTTGAAGGAAAAGAATGCGCCGACATCGATGAATCGGGCTACGTATTCTGAGGGGCCGGAATATCCATGGAGCAGGAAACCGGATGAGGGCAGCCGTGCGTGCTTGAGGATTTGCGCGAGACGGTCCCAGGCGTCCAGACCGTGCACGGTGGGTGGCCGCTGAAGGTCTGCCGCGAGTTCAAGTTGGGCGACGAACGCGGCCTCCTGCACCTCGATGGGGGCCCTGTTCAGACCCGAGAGACGGGGGTCATCGGCACGCGCTGTCTTGAGCATCCAGAAATCGAGTCCGATCTCGCCGACGAGCGCCCGCGGATCCGAAAGAAGCAATTGTCGCAGTTCGTTCAGCCATCCTTTCCCGACATTGCCAACATGCCAGGGGTGAAGTCCGAAGGCAGGCCTGATCCAGGCATGCTTTTGCGACAAGCCCGCGACGGCCTGCCAGTCATCGGGCGATGTCCCGTTGCAGACTGCTTCGAAGAGACCGATGCGATTGAGCTCCTCGGCGATTGCAGGCCAGTGCGGCTCGAATTTGCGATCCTGATAGTGGACGTGCGCCTCGAAATACCTCACGTGTTGTCAGGGGCTGGTACGCTTGCCAATTCACGGACTTTTCGTCGCACTGCAGCCAGGCCGTTGATTCTTGTCGGCGAGAGGTTTCGAGAGAGGTCAAGAAGCGCGACCGGGTCGCAGGTGCCTGCGTTTTCGAGAATGTGGGCGGCGGGTTCGCCGGAGAAAAAGTCGCAGATCAACCGGACCAGGCCTTTTACCAGAGGAGAATCGCTGTCGCTTGAAAAGATGCAGGTGTCGCCGGCCCGCGTCGCGATCAGCCAGACTTGGGACTGGCAACCCTGCACCCGGTTGACCTCGGTTTTGTCATGCTCCGGCAGAGGCTTGGCCTTGCGTGCACGATCGACGACCGCGCCAAGGCGCTCCTGGGGATCCTCGATGATCTGAAAATCATCGATCAATTGCTGTTGGCGGATGGAGAGGGCCACGGGGCAGGGTGGCACGAAGCGGTCCGGGCAGCAAGCGACTCCCTGAGGAGCTTGCGTCCGGCGTCAAACGCTCGCACGGTAGGATACACTTATCTCATGCGATTTTCCCTGTTGTGCGGACTTGGACTGCTGGCCCTGGGTTTTCCCGCAGTAACCCGTGCCCAGGCATCGCCGGGGGCGGAGGCACCGTTGGTTTCCGCTGATGTGGCGCAGTTTCCGGATTCCGGTGCTGCAGCGTTGAGGAATCTGGCGGGTTGGCGTGCGCTGGAGCTTGGAATGCCGTCGGTGGCCATTGAGGTTTTCCGCGCGCGGCTTGCGACCATCGCGCCGGAGGACGCGCAGCAGCGGAATCGGGTTGTCCTTGATCTTGCCACGGCCTTGCTGGACGACGGCCGCGCGGGGGAGGTCCTTGAGGCGTTGCGCGGCTATGCCGGTCCGCCCGCCGACGCGTTTCACCTTAGGATGGCGCTCGCGGATATCCGGCTGAAACGGCTGGACGAGGCGCGGCGCGAGATGAGGGAGATCGGTGCGGACAGGCTGGATCGGAGTGATCGGGGTTGGTATCACTTTGCACAGGGTCAGCTCGCGGGCGACGCCAAGGCGGCCAGCTTTTATCAGCAGGCGTATGGTTTGGCGGTTTCGGACCTTCAACGGGCACGGTTCGCGCTTGCCCAGAGGGAAATCGACCTGATTTCAGGTGTGTTCACCGAATCGACCCTGGCGGAAATGCGCTCGCGACTGGAGCGCAGTCCAGGAACTGCCGCCGGCTACATCGCCATGCGGCAGATTGCCGTAGCGCTCAATGGACTCGGGAGGAAGGGCGAGGCGGTGGACTTTCTGCGGCAGCACATCCAGGCGCTTCCGTTTGAGGAAAAAGGGGTGGCCGACGATCTGCAGATGTTGTTGGGATTGATCGCAGGCACCAGCGACCCGGTGGGGAGGAACGCACTGATGCAATTGCTTGCGACATCGGGCGACCGGGAGAAACAGCGTGTGGCGTTGCTACTGCTCGCAAGGAACGCGCAGCAAACCGGTTTTCGCGGTGAACTCGACCGGCTCATTGGCACCTCGCCCCCGCATCCCATTCTCGAGGAACTGCTCGTGCAGCGCGCTGGGTTGAATCTTGTGGACAAGAAATATCGTGAGGCCGAAGCGGATGCGAAACGCATGCTCGAGGCATTTCCCGGATCGCGGCTCAAGCCGCAGGCGCTGGGAATTCTGGTCAAGGTCGCATGGGAATTCCCGCAGTATCGCCGGGCGGCGGATTACGCGGCGCAGGCACGTGCGGCATTGACCGGATCCGATACGGAGCAGGTGAAATCAGAACTGGGAGTCCTGATTGCCGAGGCCTATTTCCGCGCGCCCGACTATCGTCTTGCGGCTGATGCGTACGCCACAGCGCTCGAAGATGTCCCGCAAGGAGTGAATCCGGGATCCCTGATTTTCCAGCGGATCTATTCTGAAATTGAATCGGCGCAGTCGGATCCGGATCGTCTTGCGTCGTCGGCGGCGCTTCTTGACGAGGCGGCAAAGGATCCCCGGCTGGACGAAACGAATCGCTGGCAGGCGGAGTGGAATCTGGCGCGGGCAATGCGGGCGGCGGGAGCGGCGTCGACACGGGCGGCTTTCAACCGGGTGGACCAGCTGCTCCGGAGTGCGCCGTCGGCGGCGGGTTCTACGCTTCCCGAGGACCTCCGCGTGCGCATGGCCTGGCTGCGAGCGCGGTTGTCGCTTGAGGTGGGTGAACCGTCGCAGACCCTCGTTTTTGTGGACAGCCTGATCGAGAGCCTGGATGGCGTCGATCCAGCCTTGAGGACGGAGATCGCAAGCACGGCGCGGCTGGTGCAGGCCGATGCGCAGTTTCACCTGCCCGGGCAGGAAAAGGAAGGTCTGGCGATCCTGCAAAAACTGCGTGAGGACTATCCGCAGAGCGATGCGGCTGTGGAGTCCTATCTCCTGGAGGCGGAGCGGGCGGCAAACCAGAATCGGTATGTCGATGCGCAAAGCCTGCTCGTCAAATTGCGTGATGATTTTCCGAAACATCGTTATGCCCCCTTTGCGCTCTTCCAGGCGGCGCTGTACGCTGAGAAGCGCGGACAGGACACGTATTATCACGAGGCGTATCGCCTGCTGGAGGATTTGCTCAAGGCGTATCCGGGAAGTGATCTCGTGTTTTATGCCCGCCTCAAGCAAGGCGACCTGCTTCGATTGCTGAACGAATTCAACCCTGCCCAGCAGATCTACGAGTTGCTGGTGAACAATTTTCCCAGGCATCCGGATGTCCTTTATGCCTATCTGGCGCTTGCCGCGACCCATAATGCGCAGGCGAATGGGGCTTCGATGTCCCAGGGACAGTTGAGCAATCATGCCGAAGCGGCGCTGTCGATTTATGAGCGGCTCGTAGACCAGGTCGATGCGGGCCCGGAGCTTCGCATTGAGGCCGGTTACAATCTGGGGCTTCTTCTCACGCGGCGCGGGAATGCCGAATCCAAGAGCCGGGCCGAGATCGTGTGGTGGCAGCAGGTGGTGACGCCGTTCCTGCTCGATGACGACAAGGCCAGGCAACTGACGGGAGGAGGCCGGTACTTCATGTCGCGCACGCTCCTGGGCCTGGGCGAACTCCTTGAGGCGGAAGGCAAGCTGGAGCAGGCTCGGGAAGCGTACATGCTGATCATCAACAGACGACTGCCTGGTGACAGCATTGCCAGCGGCAGACTTGCGCGCTTCGGCGTAAACGTGGGTCGGACGCAATCCTCCACCAATGGCAATTGAAAGGTTTCATCCTCCCGTCTAATCGAATCCCAATCCATGACCTTAGACTTTTCGCTCTTTTCACGCGGTGGCCCGATGATGTACGTCATCCTGCTGATGGCGGTGATTGGCGTCGTGCTTTTTGTGGAGCGAACGCTTTTTCTTCATCGCGGTCAGATCAGATCCACCGCTTTCGTCGATGGCGTGCGAAACATCCTTGCCAAGCGACGCTTGATAGAGGCTATGACGGTCTGTGAGGAAACACCCGGGCCGGTCGCCGCCGTGGTGAAGGCTGCGTTGCTGCATGCCAACGCGGATGAGGTGCGGCTTCGCTATGCGGTCCAGGAGGCTGCGCTCGTGGAAATCCCGGTCCTTGAGCGACGCCTTGGATTCATCGCGGCGCTGGCGCAGATTGCGCCGCTCGTGGGGATATTGGGAACGCTTCTCGGCATGATCACGACCTTCATGCAATTCATGGAGGGGGGGCAGTACGCGACTGCCAATGCACTCGCGACGGGTATGTGGCAGGCGTTGATCTGCGCTGCGGGCAGTCTCATGGTGGGTATTCCTGCCCAACTGGCCTATCATTTCCTCTCGGGTCGCGTTCGGGCGCTGGTGCGCGATGTGGAGTGGGCGGCGAACGACATCATGAGATATCTGCTTACAGAGTATCGGGCGACCGCGTGAGCCAGTAAGCCGACATCCGCCTCCGCACCATGGTGACCCGCCCCCTCGATCTTCTCTCCCATGTTCGAAAGCCATCGGCGCGTGCCGAATGGCTGCATTTTGTAAACGTGGGACTCATCGGGCTCTTTTTCGTGGTTTTTGGGTCACGCTTTGTCATTTCCCCCGGTATCGTGGTGTCGAATCAATCGCGGGACGGCCGGTTCACGCTGCCCGTAGTGGCCCAGGCGATACAACTTGGGTCGGCGACGTCCATTGTGATCAGTGTGGCGGGACCGGATCTCGTTTTTACGGAGGACGGGAAGTACACGTTTGCGGAAATTCGGCAATGGCTGGCGAACAAGGGACGCGAGCATCCCGGCGCAAGGCTTTTGCTGAGAACGGACGCCGGTCTGGCGCTGGGTGATTTCACCGAGATCGTAAGCGCGGCGGACAGTGCCGGGCTTGTCGTCCTCTTGGCCGCGGAACCGTCGGGAGCCGGGCAGCGAGATGCGTCGTCAACGGCTGCCGACGAAAAGATTCCGCTCAAATGAGCAACGCGAGTCCGGGAGGCAACGGTGGGCAGCGGCCGCGAGTCTCAGGGAGGCATGACCTCGTCCGTCTCGTAAAATGGCTGGGCCTGGGGGTGGGCCTGCTGCTGGTCTTTGTTCTTTCCCTTGCGTTGATTCGATTCCCCGAAACGGGGGCCGTTGATAAGCAGAGTCAGGAATCGGCAGGCATGGGTGTCGGATTGAGTCAGGTCACGAAGGCCGAGATTGATCTGCTCGATCCGACGCCGCTCTTTCTTCCGACGGCACACAATGCAGGTTCTCACATTGCGCCACGGACGCTGCAGATGGCCACCCAGGGCAATCTGTCGAGCTTTCCTCCCAAGTTATTCAACTCGCCCGAGGCGCTTGAGCTTCATTTTCCAGAGCTCGTGCATCTTCCTCAGTCACCTGCCGAAGGTTTGCGAATCGGGATGGAGTCGAATCCCTATCGTTCTATTGGTCAATCAGATGAAGTGAGTGAACCCCTCTCGGCGCGATTGGGTTTTCTCGAGGTAATTCCCGCAGCAGGAGGATCGCCTGTGTCCATGGTGCTGACGGGCGCATCCGTGGCTCCGTCGGGTGATTGGCGCCCCATGGAATGGATGGCGACCATCGATCGAAAGGGATTGATGGGGGGCCTGGCGCTTGTCGTGAGTTCGGGGGTCGAGGAATGCGACAACTTTTTCAGGCGATACCTGACGGACCGGCTCCGAATGGGAGGACGCTTGCAACCAGGGATTTACCGGTTAAGAGTCGGCCCCTGAACGCGGGAAAATCACATTTTGGGGAAATAAGAAAGATTGCAGTTGACGCTGTCTTCGCAGGCGCGCACTTTTCGCGCTCTTTTCGTTTTTTGACCCACAGTCTTTTAGTCTGCCCAGATAGCTCAGTTGGCAGAGCACGTCCTTGGTAAGGACGAGGTCGCCGGTTCAAATCCGGTTCTGGGCTCCAGGTCAAATGCTTAAAGACGTCGAACAGCCTTAGGGCGACGTAAAACCTCTAGGCCTCCAGACACTTACACTTCCACGACACTCATTTAACTCGCGCCCATTCTTATGGCTAAAGGTACATTCGAACGCAAAAAGCCGCACGTAAACGTTGGCACAATCGGTCACGTTGACCACGGCAAAACCACCACGACCACGGCCATCCTGGCAGTTCAAGCCAGCAAAGGCCTCGCCGAGGTAAAATCCTACGCGGATATTGCGAAGGGTGGCACCGTCCGCGATGCGTCAAAGATCGTCACTATTTCCGTCGCTCACGTTGAGTATGAGACTCCGAAGCGGCACTATGCCCACGTTGATTGCCCGGGCCACGCGGACTTCGTGAAAAACATGATCACGGGTGCTGCGCAGATGGACGGCGCGATCCTTGTGGTTTCGGCAGCGGATGGTCCGATGCCGCAGACCCGCGAGCACATCCTCCTGGCCCGCCAGGTGGGCGTTCCGAAGATCGTCGTCTGGCTGAACAAGGTCGACCTCATCGATGACAAGGAGCTGCTTGACCTCGTGGAAATGGAAATCCGCGAACTCCTCAGCAAGTACCAGTTCGATGGCGACAATGCCCGCATCGTTCGTGGATCCGCCACGGCGGCACTCGAAGGCAAGCCTGAAGGTGTTGCCCAGATCACCGAGCTCATGGACGCGATCGACGCGGAAATTCCTGAGCCGCTGCGCGAGACGGACAAGCCCTTCCTCATGTCAGTGGAAGACGTCTTTTCGATCACCGGCCGCGGCACCGTCGCAACCGGTCGTATTGAGCGCGGCATTGTCAAGATCAACGACACCGTTGAGATTGTCGGTCTTCGCGACACGACCAGCACGGTGGTGACGGGCATTGAAATGTTCCGCAAGCTGCTCGATAGCGGCCAGGCGGGCGACAATGTCGGCATCCTCCTTCGTGGTGTTGAAAAAGAAGGCATCGAGCGCGGACAGGTGCTCGCCGCTCCCAAGTCCATCACGCCGCACAAGAAGGCGAAGGCTGAGATCTACGTATTGACCAAGGAAGAGGGTGGACGTCATACGCCGTTCTTCAACGGATACCGCCCCCAATTCTACTTCCGCACGACGGACGTGACGGGCATCGTGAATCTGCCGACGGGTGTTGAGATGATCATGCCTGGCGACAACGTCAGTGTTGAGATCGACCTCATCGTGCCGATCGCGATGGAGAAGACCCAGCGCTTCGCCATCCGTGAAGGCGGCCGCACCATCGGTGCCGGACGTATCACTGAAATCATCGCCTAATTCATTCCCATTTGGGAATTTAACTCTCATGCCGAGGCTCCCCCGCAGGGGCCTCGGCACTATCGTCTAAAAGTCCTATCCACAGGGGTGTAGCTCAATTGGTAGAGTAGCGGTCTCCAAAACCGTTGGTTGGGGGTTCGATTCCCTCCGCCCCTGCCACTTATCCTTCATGAAAAATCCGTTCAGTACCGTGCGCATCTTCTTCGGGGAGATGATCGACGAGCTCAAGAAAGCGACTTGGCCGACCAAGACGGAGCTGAGGGATTCCACGATCGTGGTGATTCTGGCCGCAGTCCTTTTGGGCGCGTTTACAAGCATCAGCGATTTTGCCCTCCTTCAGGTGGTCGACCTCGTTACATCCTGGGTGAGCTAACTCGCGACATGGCAACCTCCACATCAGCCCCTGCCGGCGCCCAGTGGTTCGCGCTTCACACCCTTTCCGGACAGGAGGGGAAGGTGAAGCTCTACATTGAAAAGTTCAAGAAGGCCGAAGAACTGGATGACTCCATTTTTGAGGTTCTGCTCCCGACCGAGATCGTCTCGGAAGTCAAGGGGGGCAAGAAGACCACCAAGACCCGCAAGCTGTATCCTGGTTATGTTTTCATCCAGATGCGCCTGTATGGGGAGGACGGCAAGGTCATCAACCGGCCCTGGTATTTTGTGAAGGAAGTTGCGGGAGTGATTGGCTTTGTCGGCGGTGAACGCCCTGCAGCCTTGCGTGAATCCGAGATCGAGGAGATTCGCGCGCGCATCGAGGCGGCCTCCGGGAAGGAAGTTCCAAAGGTGCAGTACGAGGTGGGCGAGGAGGTCAAGGTCACCGACGGTGCCTTCTCCAATCTTACCGGCCGCATCGATGAAATCGATCCTGAACGCGGCAAGCTCAAGATTTCCGTTTCCATCTTCGGTCGCTTCACACCTGTCGAGCTCGAGTACTGGCAAGTCCAGCGCATGACCGAATAAACCACTTTTCACACGCTTCAAACATGGCCAAGAAGATCCAAGGTTACGTTCGCCTTCAACTCCCCGCGGGAGCCGCAAATCCCGCGCCGCCAGTCGGCCCCGCACTCGGTGCACAGGGCGTCAACATCATGGCGTTTTGCAAGGAGTTCAATGCGCGCACCAAAGACCAGAACGGGATGATTCTGCCCGTGGTGATCACTGTCTATTCGGACAAGAGCTTCACCTTCATTCTCAAGTCCCCGCCCGCATCCGTGCTCCTCAAGAAGGCGGCAAACATTGCCTCGGGATCCGCCAAACCCAACCAGGACAAGGTGGGCAAGGTCACGAAGAAACAACTGGCCGAGATCTACAAGCTCAAGGCCAAGGACATGAATGCCAAGGATGTGGAGGCCGGCATCAAGGTCATCGCCGGCACCGCCCGCAACATGGGCATCGAAGTTGTCGACTGATATTCAATCCCCTTTGGCGGAACTCGTTTTCGCCGCACTCAAACCATCCATGCGGGAGTCCATTTCGGACGCTTGAACCGCGAGGAGTCAAAATGCCTGCAAAAAAAAGCAAACGATATCGCGGCGCCGTTCAGGTCGCCGATCTGACGAAGGACTATCCGCTGAATGAGGCGGTCGACATCCTTCAAAAATTCCCGAAGGCAAAGTTCGACGAGACCGTCGAACTTTCCTTCCGGCTCGGCGTCGACCCGACTGCGGGCGACCAGATGATTCGTGGAACCACGCCGCTTCCCAACGGCTCCGGCAAGAAGGTCCGCGTGCTTGTTTTCACCGACAATGCCAAGGCCGCGATTGACGCCGGTGCCGACCACGCCGGTCTGCAGGACATGATGGCAAAAATCAATGAAGGCTGGCTCGACTTCGATGTCGCCATCGCGACGACCGAAGCCATGAAAACCGTCCGCACGATTGCCCGTGTGCTCGGTCCCAAGGGCCTGATGCCTAATCCCAAATCCGGCACCGTCACCGACGACATCGCCGGAGGCATCAAGGCGGTCAAGGCGGGACGCGTTGAATTCAAGATGGACAAGGCTGCGAACATCGGGGTGGGCGTTGGGAAGCGTTCCTTCACCGCTGCCCAGATCCTCGAGAACGCGGCTGCGGTCATCGACGCCGTGGGCAAGGCAAAACCGGCGTCCTTCAAGGGCGTGTACATCAAGAACGTGGCGCTTTCGTCGTCACAGAGCCCGTCCGTGCGCCTCGCGACGGCGGAATATTCAAAATTTTAACCGGAGCCCGGGCCAAACATGAGAGCAGAAAAACAATACCTCATTTCCGAGGTCGAGTCGCACCTCAAGAAGAGTGACTACGTCATCCTGGCCAATTTCTCAAAGGTCACGGTCGCTGATGTCGCTGAACTTCGCGCCCAGCTGGCGACGGAGAAGGCCGAGTACCATGTCGTCAAGAACAGCTCCCTGCGCGTCGCCGCGAAAGCGCTCGGGCTGCCCGAAATCGAAAGCAGTCTGACCGGCCCCACAGCCGTGGTCGTGGGTGGCAAGAACCCCGCGGGTGTCGCCAAGGTTCTCAAGAAGTTCTTCGACGAAAAGAAGAAGCTCGAGGTCAAGGTTGGCGTCATTGATCGCAAGATCATTTCGGCAGGGGAACTCGAACTGATCGCGGAGCTTCCTCCATTCGACGTCCTTCGCGCCCAGTTCCTCAGCCTGTTCAAGAGCACCGCCGCATCGTTTGTTCGTGTGGTGGATGCCAAGGTCAGGAAGGAAACCCCGGCTGCCGCGTCCTGACACCATCATCCTCAATAGCAAAACTTTTCGCCGTGAAGGCCTTCAAAAGCCTGCAGCGGCGATTCCCAAACCTCTAACGAAGCAGGCTAGGGGATACGTCCCTTAAACGAATTCCCATCGAATCGCTAGCAGCTTCAGGAGACAGACAAATGAGCAACATCACCAAAGACCAAGTCATCGAATGGCTTTCCAGCCAGTCGATTCTCGACCTCGCCGCCCTCGTGAAGGATCTCGAAGGCAAGTGGGGAGTTTCCGCTGCTGCAGCGGTTGCAGCCGCCCCCGCAGGTGGAGCTGCCGCCCCGGCGGCCGCCGCCGTGGAGCAGACCGAATTCACTATCGTGCTGGCTGAATCCGGTGCGAACAAGATCGGCGTCATCAAGGAAGTTCGCGCTATCACGGGCCTCGGCCTGAAGGAAGCGAAGGACCTTGTCGACGGCGCTCCCAAGCCAGTGAAGGAAAACGTCGCAAAGGCGGAGGCCGAAGAGATCAAGAAGAAGCTCGAGGCCGCTGGCGCCAAGGTTCAGCTAAAGTAAAGCACTTGGCGATATCATCGCTCAAATTTGCGAATTCTTCAGGACAGGCTGCGCTCGTGTGCGGCCTGTCCTTTGCCTTTTTTCATATTTTGTTCTTTGTTAGTCCGGGCACCGGATCCAACGACGACCGGGTCGTGCCCTTGAACACCTGCATCTGAGTGTTCCCTTCCTTCTGTAGTCGCTTTGTCAATCAACTCGGGAATTCCCATGGCCGATCGTAGCAATCACGCAGACCGCATTAACTTCGGTAAGCTTCGCGAAGTTATCCAGCCGCCCAATCTCATTGAGCTGCAAATCAGTTCCTACCTGGAATTCCTGCAGAAGGGCACTCCAGAGAGGCAGCGTAAGAACCATGGGCTTGAAGCGGTGTTCCGCGAGGTGTTTCCCATCGAGTCCTACGACGGCCGACTGACCCTCGAATATGTCTCCTACACGATCGGCGATCCGAAGAACACCGAGATCGAGTGTATCCGTGATGGCATTACATTTTCCGTTCCCCTCTATGTGAAGCTGCGCCTTCGCGAGGAGGACTTCATCAAGGATGAGGAGATTTACATGGGTGAAATCCCGATGGTGACGGAGCGCGGCTCCTTCATCATCAATGGCGCGGAACGCGTCGTCGTCTCCCAGCTTCACCGCTCACCCGGCATCGCCTTCGAGGTCGCGCCGCATCCGAACGGCAAGCTGCTTCACTCCTTCCGCATCATTCCCGACCGCGGAACCTGGCTCGAGGTCCAGTTCGACAACAACGATCTTCTTTACGTCTACCTCGACCGCCGCCGCCGCCGCCGCAAGTTTCTCATCACGACCCTGCTTCGTGCCGTGGGCTACAGCGCGGACATCGACCTTCTCAATCTCTTCTACGAGATCCAGGAGCTCAAGGTGTCCAAGGCGCTCGATATGGAAAATGTCAGCACGCTCGTGCTCGTCGAGGATGCCATCGACGCCCAGCAGGGCGTGGTGCTTGCCCGCGCGTTTGAGCCGTTGACCAAGGCCATCGTGCGCACGTTCGAAAAGCACGATATCAACTCGATCCGCGTGATTGACACCGCCGCCGACGAGGGCGCGATCATCCGCGCGCTCAAGAAGGATCCGACCCGCAACGAAGAGGAGGCCCTCAAGGAAATCTATAAGCGGCTGCGTCCCGGCGAACCGCCGACCACCGCCAACGCCAAGGCGTTGCTCAAGCGTCTCTTCTTTGATCCGAAGCGCTATGACCTCGGCCGTGTGGGCCGCTACAAGGTCAACCAGAAGCTCGGCCTCAAGGTTGACCTTGAGCAGCGCATCCTGGAAGCCGGCGATGTCGTCGGCGCGACCAAGTATCTCGTCCGTCTCAAGCGCGGCGAGGGAGTGGTGGATGACATCGATCACCTGGGTTCCCGTCGCGTTCGCACGGTGGGTGAACTGCTCGCCAACCAGTGCCGTGTCGGCCTTGCCCGCACGGAGCGGCTGGTACGCGAACGCATGACGATGTACGACCAGAGCGTCGACTCGATCACCCCCCAGAAGCTGATCAATCCGAAGGCGCTCACGACCGTCATCCGCGACTTCTTTGCCCGTTCGCAGTTGTCGCAGTTCATGGACCAGATCAATCCGCTGGCCGAGGTGACTCACAAGCGCCGCCTGTCGGCTCTTGGACCCGGAGGTCTGAATCGCGATCGCGCGGGCTTCGAGGTCCGCGACGTGCATCCTTCGCACTACGGCCGCATCTGTCCGATTGAAACTCCGGAAGGACCGAACATCGGTCTCATCAATTCGCTGTCCACCTACGCGCGCGTCAACGAGTTTGGATTCATTGAATCCCCCTATCGCGTCGTCAAGGACGGCCGCGCCACCGACAAGATCGATTACCTCACTGCAGACCAGGAAGAGGGCAAGGTGATCGCGCAGGCGAACGCCGAGATCGACGACAAGGGCAACTTTGTCGGCAAGGTCACCGTGCGTCAGGACGGCAACTTCCTTGAGGTTCCCGCGGGCGAAGTCCATCTCATGGACGTTTCGCCGAAGCAGGTTATTTCGATCGCCGCCGGCATGATTCCATTCCTTGAGCATGACGACGCGAACCGCGCGCTCATGGGTGCGAACATGCAGCGCCAGGGCGTGCCGCTCCTGCAGGCCGAAGCTCCCTTCGTGGGCACTGGGATTGAGGAGCGCGTCGCACGCGACTCCAAGATCGTCGTCGTGGCGGAGGAGTCCGGCATCGTTGCGACCGTGGATGCCAAGCGCATCGTCACGACCCGTGACGGCGAACTCCCGAAGAACTTCGACAAGCATCCCAAGAGCGATCCCAAGAATGGGGTCGCCGTCTACGAACTGCGCAAGTTCATGCGTTCAAACGCCGGCACCTGCTTCAACCAGAAGCCGATCGTCAGGAAAGGTCAGAAGGTCAAGGTCGGCGATGTGATCGCCGACGGCCCATCGACCGACAAGGGCGAGATGGCGCTTGGCCGCAATGTGCTCGTCGCATTCATGCCGTGGAACGGCTACAACTTCGAGGATGCGATCCTGATTTCGGAAAAGGTTCTGAAGGAGGATATCTTCACCTCGATCCACATCCAGGAGTTTGAGGTCACCGCACGTGACACGAAGCTTGGACCCGAGGAAATTACGCGCGACATCCCCAATGTGGGCGAAGAGGCGCTGAAGAATCTCGATCACAATGGCGTCATCCGTATCGGCGCAGAAGTGAAGCCAGGCGACATCCTTGTCGGCAAGATCACGCCGAAATCCGAGACCGAGCTCGCGCCGGAGGAAAAACTTCTCCGTGCAATCTTCGGCGAGAAGGCTGCGGACGTGAAGGACACCTCGCTCGTGGTTCCCTCGGGCGTTTCGGGGATCATCATGGATGTGAAGGTTTCCTCGCGGATCGACAATCAGGAGGAAAAGCTCTCGCCTTCGGACCGTCGCCGCCAGATCAAGCAGATCCAGGAAGACTACAAGACGGAGATGGACAAGCTGCGCGAGTCCCTGACCGAGGCGCTTTCCAATATTCTCCTTGGCGAGAAGATTCCGCTCGACGTGGTCAACGGACAGACCGGCGAAATCATCATTCCTGCGAACCGCAAGATCACCAAGACGCTCCTGCGCAAGCTCGCCGCCGTTTCGAAGCATGTCGAGATCGACCCGTCCCCGGTTCGCATCAAGATCATGGAGATCATCGGCTCCTACCAGGGCAAGTTCGACGAACTTGAAGGCGACCGTGAACGCAAGATCCAGGGCGTCGAGGCGGGCGAGGACTCCGGCACCGGCGCGATCAAACAGGTCAAAGTCTACATTGCGACGAAGCAAAAGCTCGAGGTCGGCGACAAGATGGCCGGCCGTCACGGCAACAAGGGCGTTGTCGCGAAGATCGTCCCCGAGGAGGACATGCCGTTCCTGCCGGACGGCACCGCGGTCGAGATCTGCCTGAATCCGCTCGGCGTGCCTTCGCGCATGAACGTCGGACAGGTTCTCGAGACGCATCTTGGCTGGGCCTGCAAAAAGCTCGGCATCAAGGTGGCGACGCCTGTGTTCGACGGAATACCTGAAAAGAAGGTGCGCGAGTACCTCAAGCAGGGCGGCCTGCCGAACTCCGGCAAGAGTGTCCTGTTCGACGGGCGCACGGGCGAAAAGATCGATCAGGAGGTCGTTGTCGGCTACATCTACATGATGAAGCTCAACCATCTCGTGTCGCACAAGATTCACGCTCGCGCAGTGGGGCCGTACTCACTCGTCACGCAGCAGCCCCTCGGCGGCAAGGCCCAGTATGGCGGCCAGCGCTTTGGCGAAATGGAGGTGTGGGCGCTCGAGGCCTATGGCGCGGCGCACACGCTTCAGGAACTGCTCACCGTCAAATCGGACGACGTGCAGGGCCGCACCAAGATCTACGAATCGCTCGTCAAGGGCGACAACACGCTGGTGGCCGGCACGCCCGAGTCCTTCAACGTGCTCATCAAGGAAATCCAGTCCCTGGGCCTCGACATCAAGCTCGCAAAGCAGGATGCGCTGGGCCTGGGCGCCTGAGTCCCCAGGGGTCATTCGTGCAATCCAATCCGTTCACTTTAATTCAAGGGAAAACCAAATGAGCATCCAACCTGCTGAAACCGCCGCATCCAGCCGCGATGAGGTTCGTTCTGCGCTCGGCCTCGACGAGAATCAGTTCGACTGCGTTTCCATCACTGTCGCTTCACCGGAAACCATCCGCACCTGGTCGAAGGGTGAGGTGAAGAATCCTGAAACAATCAACTACCGCACCTTCAAGCCCGAGCCAGGCGGACTCTTCTGTCAGAAGATCTTCGGACCGGTGCGCGACTATGAATGCGCGTGCGGAAAGTACAAGCGCATCAAGTACAAGGATGTGGTATGCGACCGCTGCGGCGTCGAGGTGACCATTGCCCGCGTCCGGCGCGAGCGCATGGGCCATATCGAACTCGCGGTGCCTGTTGCCCACATCTGGTTCCTCAAGAGCATGCCGAGCCGTCTCGGCCTGCTTCTCGACATGACCGCCCGCTCGCTGGAGCGCGTCATCTACTATGAGAACTTCATGGTGATTGACCCGGGCAAGACCCCGCTCGAGCACAAGCAGTTGTTGACCGACACGGAGTATCGCCAAGCGCTCGACGAGTACGGCGATGATTCGTTCGTGGCAAAGATGGGTGCGGAAGCCGTGCGCGAGGCGCTCAAGGGCATGGACCTGCCGGCGACGGTGGCCGAGCTGCAGGAGCAGATGCGCGCGACCCGCTCGAAGCAGATCAAGAAGAAGCTTTCGAAGCGCCTGAAGGTCATCCAGGGCTTCATTCACTCCAAATCGCGTCCGGAATGGATGGTGCTCGAGGTGCTCCCGGTAATTCCGCCGGATCTTCGCCCGCTCGTTCCGCTCGAGGGCGGCCGTTTCGCAACGTCCGATTTGAACGATCTCTACCGCCGTGTGATCAACCGCAACAACCGTCTGCGGAATCTCATGCAGTTGAAGACGCCGGACGTGATCATCCACAATGAAAAGCGCATGCTGCAGGAGGCGGTCGATGCGCTCTTCGACAATGGGCGCCACGGACGGCCGGTCACAGGTGCCGGCAATCGTCCGCTGAAGTCGCTTTCCGACATGCTCAAGGGCAAGCAGGGGCGCTTCCGCCAGAACCTGCTCGGCAAGCGCGTCGACTACTCAGGCCGTTCCGTCATCGTCATCGGACCTGAGCTGAGGCTGAACCAGTGCGGTCTTCCCAAGAAGATGGCGCTCGTTCTCTTCGAGCCGTTCATCATCCGGCGTCTGAAGGAACTGGGTTTTGTCCACACCGTGCGTGGTGCACGCAAGATGATCGAAAAGAAGTCGCCCGAGGTATGGGACATTCTTGAGGAGGTCACCAAGGGGCACCCCGTGCTTCTCAATCGTGCGCCAACGCTTCACCGGCTCTCGATCCAGGCTTTTGAGCCGGTCCTGATCGAAGGCGAGGCGATCCGGGTTCACCCGCTTGTCTGTACCGCCTACAACGCCGACTTTGACGGCGACCAGATGGCGGTGCACGTTCCGCTTTCGCTGGAGGCGGTGCTTGAGTGCAAGCTCCTGATGATGTCGACGAACAACATCTTCTCGCCGTCATCGGGCAAGCCAATCCTCACTCCCTCACAGGACATTGTTCTCGGGGCCTATTATCTGACGATCGAGCCGCGCAAGAAGCCGACGAAGGATCAGCGCGTGCCTCTCCTCAGCGGCCTGCAGGAAGTGCTTTACGCCAAGGCCGACGGTGCGCTTCGGGTGCATGACTGGGTGGATATCCCGAACCCGGATTTCCGTCGTGAGACGGTTTACGGTACGTCCGAGAAAAAGGTCCTCCGTACGACGGTCGGTCGTGTCATCTTCAACCAGATCTGGCCCGCCGGACTTGGATTCATCAATTTCCCGGTGCCGAAGGGCAAGCTGGGCGACCTGATTCTCAACACCTACAAGGTGGCCGGCAACGGTGCCACCGTGGAGATGCTTGACCGTCTCAAGGAGCTCGGATTCCAGACGGCGTTCCAGGCCGGCATTTCGATCGGAATCGACGACATGATCATCCCGGAGGACAAGAAGGACATCGTCGCGGATTCACGAAAGAAGATCTCGGAGGTCGAGGGCCAATTCAACAAGGGCATCATCACCGACGGCGAGCGCTACAACAAGGTCGTCGACATCTGGACCGGTGCCACCGACAGGATCGCCAAGGCAGTGTTCTCGAAGCTGGAGAGCAACGAGGGCAGGAACGAGGTGAATCCCGTCTATATCATGATGGACTCCGGTGCCCGCGGCAACAAGCAGCAGGTGCGCCAGCTCTGCGGCACACGCGGACTGATGGCCAAGCCATCGGGAGAAATCATTGAACGCCCGATCCTGTCCTCGTTCCGCGAGGGCCTGACCGTGCTCGAGTACTTCATTTCCACGCACGGCGCACGCAAGGGCCTGGCGGACACCGCGCTGAAGACTGCCGACGCCGGCTACATGACCCGCAAGCTGTGTGACGTCGCGATGGATGTCATCATCGCGGAGGATGATTCCGGTTCACGTGACGGCATCTGGAAAAAGGCGATCTACGAAGGCGACGACGAAATGGTCGGCCTGCGCGAGCGCATTGTCGGCCGCTGCTCCAGCGACGACGTCCAGAATCCGCTGAACCCGGAGGAACGCCTCGTTTCTTCGGGTGAGCTCATCACCGAGGAACTCGCGACGCGCATCGTTGAGTCGGGTATCGAGCGCCTCAAGGTTATGTCGCCGCTGACATCGATCAGCCCCCATGGCATCGATGCCCGCAGCTACGGCATCAATCCCGCCACCAACCGCATGGCGAAAATCGGTGATTCCGTGGGCATCATTGCTGCCCAGTCTATCGGTGAGCCTGGTACGCAGCTTACGATGCGTACGTTCCACATCGGTGGCGTGGCATCCGGCGGCTTCAAGACCCCCGAGATCCGGGTTCGGTCGGCCGGTGTCGTCAAGTATCGCGGCCTTCGCCTCGTGCAGACCGCGGACGGTGGCAACATCGTGCTCAACAAGACGGGATCGATCGTTCTCCAGGATGCCGACCAGAAGGAGCTGGAATCTCACAATATTGTCGTGGGTTCCTTCCTGCATGTTGGCGACGGAGAGGCGATCGAGAAGGGTGCGCTGCTCGCGCAGTGGGACCCCTACAACGTGCCGGTTCTGTCCGAGAAGGGTGGAACGCTGGTGTTCAAGGACATGATCCCGGGTGTCACGGTGAAACGCGAACTCGACGAATCGTCGGGCCGCATTGCGACCGTCGTCATCGAGCACAAGGAGGACCTCAATCCGCAGATCGAGGTTAGGGACGGTTCCAATCGTCCCCTGGCTGCCTACTCCATTCCGGTTGGCGCGCAGATCGTGGTGAATGAAGGCGATGTGATCGCCCCCGGCGCGCTGCTCGCAAAGACGCCTCGACAGGCGTCCAAGACCAAGGACATCACCGGTGGTTTGCCCCGTGTCGCCGAACTCTTCGAGGCCCGCCGCCCGAAGGATGCGGCAGAAATGGCCCGCATCGACGGCATTGTTTCCTTCGAGGGTACTGTTCGCGGAAAACGCAAGCTGGTTGTCCGCAATGATGAAACTGCCCAGGAAGAGGAACATCTCATTCAGACCGGCAAGCAGATCATCGTTCAGCCAGGGGACCTTGTTCACAAGGGCCAGCACCTGACAGAGGGTTCTGCGGATCCGCATGAGATCCTCGAGATCCTTGGACCCAGTGCGCTCTATGACTTCCTTATTGCGCAAGTCCAGGGCGTTTACCGTCTGCAAGGCGTGACCATCAACGACAAACACATCGAGATCATCATCCGCCAGATGCTGAGGAAGGTTCGCATTACCGATCCCGGTGACAGCGAGTACTTCTGGGGTGAACAGGTGGATCGAGCAGCGTTCCTTGCAAACAACAGGCGAATTGAGGAGGCCGGTGGAAAGCCAGCCGAGGCGGAGCCCATTTTGCTGGGCATCACCAAGGCATCCTTGGAAACGGAGTCCTTCATTTCCGCGGCTTCCTTCCAGGAGACGACGCGGGTCCTCACGGATGCTTCGACGTTGGGCAAGGTCGATTTCCTCAAGGGCTTCAAGGAGAATGTGATCATGGGTCACCTCATTCCCGCAGGAACCGGGCTTCGGACCTACAAGCACTTGCGCATCAGCCTGCCGTTCGGCGAAGAACTCGTCACGACGGAAGAGCCTGCTGCTGTGGAAGAGGCTGCTCCTACGGTCACCTCGGCCTGATCTCCCCTGCATTCGGGAATCTTTCAAACCGCAACCCACCCGGGTTGCGGTTTTTTCTGCTCCCATGAAGGCTTTGAACCTGTAGGCAACGGCGATTCCGTTCGTTTTTCCGGACCGAGGAGCGATTTTCTGACGCTGGCAGTATCCAAATTAGGTCTTGCCAGCCTATTGGGTTGACGTTCTTCTTGTCATCCCTCCCGCCAAAATGATCCGTTGAGCCTAGCTCCGGATCGTTATTCGCCCGGTCTTTCGAGACCGGGCGATTTTTTGAAGCCCTTGCCTGCTCCGGACAAGAAAGCGGACAGGTTCCGGCTTGTGGTTCCCGTGAATGTCGATTTCTTCCCTAACGTTCTCGAATCGGCGGATTGAGAGAGGCGTGTTCGCCTCTGAATCGATCGTTTTTCGGGCGAGGGAGACTTTCTTTTAGATTCTTCTTGCCGCGTCCGACTAGGTTGGTAATTTCCGCGTCTTTTCGCCATTTCCGAGACCATCATTTCGTATGCCGACCATTAACCAACTCGTGCGCAAAGGCCGCCGGAACATCCGTGTGAAGTCCAAGTCGCCGGCCCTGGATGGGAACCCTTTCCGTCGCGGTGTTTGCGTGCAGGTCATGACCCGCACCCCCAAGAAGCCGAATTCTGCCATCCGCAAGGTGGCAAAAGTGCGCCTGACCAATGGCAACGAGGTGATTTCCTACATTCCTGACGAAGGTCACAACCTGCAGGAGCACTCGATTGTGCTGATCCGCGGTGGTCGCGTGAAGGATTTGCCCGGCGTCCGGTATCACATCGTGCGTGGCACGCTCGACGCAACCGGCGTCGAAAAGCGTCGTCGCAGCCGTTCCAAATACGGTGTGAAGCGTCCGAAGGCCGCCAAGAAATAAACCCATCTGGAGAATTTAGAACATGTCACGTCGTCACAGAGCAGAAAAGCGCGGCACCGAGCCGGACATTCGCTACAACAGCCCTCTGGTTGCGCATCTCGTCAATGTCGTCATGAAAAGCGGGAAGAAGAATCTCGCCGAGCGCATTGTCTACGGTGCCTTTGAGAAGGTTTCCGAGAAGCTCGAGAAGGGGGATCCTGTTGATCTGTTGATGGGTGCCATGGAAAACGCGCGCCCGCGCCTTGAGGTCAAGAGTCGCCGCGTGGGTGGTGCCACCTATCAGGTGCCGATCGAAATTTCGTTTGAACGCCAGGAGAGCCTCGCGCTCCGTTGGATTGTCACCGCCGCCGGCACCCGCAAGGGCGTTCCGATGCGCGACGCCCTGGCTGCCGAGATCGTTGATGCCTACAACAACACGGGCACGGTCGTGAAGAAGAAGGAAGACACGCACAAGATGGCGCAGGCCAACCGCGCGTTTGCCCACCTCAGGTGGTAAGGACTATCAGCATGTCATCCGAGATCGCCATCACCGTCGTCACCGACAAGAGCAAGATTGCCGCGGCCAATGCGCCCGAACGCGCATTCCCGTTGGAATGGACGCGCAATATCGGCATCGCTGCGCACATCGATGCGGGCAAGACGACCACCAGCGAACGCATCCTCTTTTACACCGGCGCCGTCCACAAGATGGGCGAGGTGCATGAGGGCACTGCGGTGACCGACTGGATGGAGCAGGAGCGCGAGCGCGGCATCACGATCACCGCCGCCGCCATTTCCTGCGCCTGGAATGCTTCCTACGGTCCCTGGAAGGGGATCAAACAGCGTATCAACATCATTGATACTCCCGGCCACGTGGATTTCACGGCCGAGGTGGAGCGCTCGATGCGCGTTCTCGACGGAGCGATTGCGGTTTTCTGCGCGGTTGCCGGTGTTCAACCCCAGTCCGAAACCGTCTGGCGCCAGGCCAACAAGTACGGCGTTCCCCGCATTGCATTTGTCAACAAGATGGACCGCACGGGCGCCAACTTCTATCGTGCGATCGATGAAATGCGCGAGAAGCTCAAGGCCAACGCGCATCCGCTGTACATTCCGATTGGCAAGGAAGAGAATTTCAACGGTGTCATCGATCTCGTCCAGAATATCGCCTATATCTTTGAGGATACAAAGGACGTGCTCGGCATGGAGCCTGTCACTTCCGCCATTCCCGCCGAATATGCGGATGAGGCGAAGAAATACCGCGAGCGTCTGATCGAGGCTGTCTCCGATTTCGACGACGTCATCGCTGGCAAGTATCTGGAAGGGCAGGAAATTGCGACCGAGGAGCTCATTCTCGCCGTGCGCAAGGCCACCTGTTCGATGAAGTTTACGGGTGTTGTGCCCGGATCCGCCTTCAAGAAGAAGGGTATCCAGCGCCTGCTCGACAGCGTTGTGAATTATCTCCCGAACCCGATCGATGTTCCGCCCATGAAGGGTCAGGACAGCGACGGCAAGGAGATTGAGGCGGTCGTCGACGACAAGAGCAAGCTGGCGGGTCTCGCCTTCAAGCTCTGGACTGATCCGTTCGTCGGCAAGCTCGTGTTTTTCCGTGTCTACACCGGCAAGGTCACAAAGGGCATGTCCCTCTACAATCCGCGCACGCGCCGTTCCGAGCGCGTTTCCCGCCTCGTTCTGATGCGGGCGATGGACCGCGAGGAGATCGATGCGGCCTATTCAGGTGACATCTGCGCGCTTGTCGGCGTCAAGGATGTCATCACGGGTGACACCCTGTGCCATGAGGATTTCGACATTCGTCTCGAGCCGCCGTCCTTCCCGGAGCCGGTGATCGCGATGTCCATCGAGCCAAACTCGAAGAGTGACCAGGAAAAACTCGGCACAGCCCTCCAGCGCCTTGTGGCGGAGGATCCGACGCTTCGGGTGAAGACCGATACCGACACCGGCCAGACCATTCTTGCCGGCATGGGCGAGCTTCACCTCGAAATCATCGTCGACCGGATGAAGCGCGAGTTCAAGGTCGAGGCCACCGTCGGCAAGCCGCAGATCGCCTATCGCGAGACCGTCACGGCACCGGCGCAGGCCGAGGGCAAGTTCATCCGCCAGTCCGGCGGCAAGGGCCAGTACGGACACGTTGTCGTCAAGATCGAACCCAACGAAAAGGGCAAGGGCGTCGAAGTCGTCAACGAGATCGTTGGCGGCGTCATCCCGAAGGAATTCATCAAGCCCTCCACCGAAGGCATTCTCGAGGGTGCCAACAACGGTGTGGTCGCCGGATATCCTGTCGTGGATGTCATTGTACGCATCGTTGATGGATCCTTCCACGAGGTGGATTCGTCGGAACTCGCGTTCAAGATGGCCGGCATCTTCGCTTTCAAGGAAGCGATGCGCCAGGCCAAGCCCATCCTGCTCGAGCCTATCATGGGCGTGGAACTGACCACTCCTGATGAATACCAGGGCGACCTAATGGGTGACATCAATCGCCGCCGCGGTCAGATTCAGGGCATGGAAAACAAGAACGGTGCCTGCATCGTTTCCGCCAACGTGCCGCTTGAATCCCTTTTCGGCTACGTCACGGACATCCGCTCCCTCTCCAAGGGTCGCGCGAGTGCATCCATCACGCCGTCGCATTTCGAGCAGGTTCCAAATTCGCTGCTCACAAAGATCGTGGAGTCTTCTGTCAAGGCTCCCGCCCGCACCTAACCCTTGTTCTTTTCGCCATGAAAGGCCAACGCATCCGCATCAAGCTTCAGGGCTTTGACTATCGAGTCATCGACCAGTCCGCCCTGGAGATCGTAGAGACCGCCAAGCGCTCAGGCGCGCGGGTCTCCGGCCCCATTCCTTTGCCCACACGCATCGACAAGTTGTCAGTCAACCGCTCGCCGCACGTGGACAAGAAATCGATGGAGCAATTCGAAACACGCACTCACAAGCGTCTCATCGATATCATCGAACCGACCGCGCAGACGGTGGACGAGCTCAAGAAGCTCAATCTTCCGTCCGGCGTGGATATCACCATCAACGTTTAAACTGCGCCCGGCAGCATCCACCCACAGTTTAGCGGCCACTCCGGCCACGTGCCGGAATCGCTAATGTAGGCAAATTAAACGGAAACTTTCCACCTACCGCTTAGCCCATGTCGATCAGCACTCTTATCGGTAAAAAACTCGGAATGACGCAGGTCTATGACGCTCAAAACGTCCTGGTCCCGGTCACCGTGGTCGAAGCTGGACCCTGCGCCGTCGTCCAGATCAAGACCGTAGAAAACGACGGTTATCATGCCGTCCAATTGGGCTTCTCCCAGCAGAAGGAGAAGAACACCTCCAAGGCAGAGCTCTCGCATGCCAGGAAGGCAGGACTCGCCGTTGCACCGCGTGTGCTTGGCGAGGTTCGCCTTTCCGAAAAGTCCGCCCTGAAACCGGGCGATGTGATCACCGTCGAGACATTCAAGGAAGGCCAGCTCGTCGACGTGATCGGCATCACCAAGGGCAAGGGCTTTCAGGGCGTTGTCCGCCGCTGGCGCGTGGCTGGCGGTCCCGCATCGCACGGTTCGATGTTTCACCGCCGCATCGGCTCGATCGGCATGAGGCAGACCCCGGGACGCTCCTGGAAGAACCAGGCGATGCCTGGTCACATGGGCACTGAGCGCCGCACGATCCAGAATCTGCGCATCGTGAAGGTTCTTCCCGAGAAGAACATCCTCCTTGTGAAAGGTGCCATCCCGGGTGCCAACGGTGACGACGTCATCGTGCGTACCGCCATCAAGGGCCAGCCCAAAGCGAACGCCTAACCCTCGAGCATCCCACTGAAATGAAGCTTAAAGTTTACAGTTCCGACGGCACGACGTCCCGCGAGCAGGACTTCCCGAACCTCCCGGTTTTTGAAGGAGACAAGGGTGTCCAGGCCGTGAAGGAAGTCATTGTTGCCATCCGGGCCAATCAACGCCAGGGCACCCGTTCCACGAAGACTCGTGGCGAGGTCTCCGGCGGCGGCAAGAAGCCGTGGCGTCAAAAGGGCACGGGCCGCGCCCGCGCCGGTTCCATCCGTTCGCCTCTCTGGGTCGGCGGTGGCGTGGTCTTTGGTCCGCGTCCGCGCGACTTTTCCAAGAAGATCAACAGCAGGGTCAGGGACCTCGCATTCAGCCGCGCGCTCTTTGATCGCGCTGCCGCCGGCGAACTGGTCGTCATCGAAAGCGTCTCATTCCCCAAAGCCAAGACCCGGAGCGCCAATGAGGTTGTCAACCGCATTGAGCCGAAGGGGAAATTGCTGCTGGTGGATGCGCTTTTCGCTCCTGAGAGCGCGCGTGCTGCACGCAACCTCTCGCGCGTTTCCCTGCAGGAAGCGTCGAAGCTCAACACGCTTGATCTCGCGCATTACAAAAAAATCATCCTCAGCAGCGCCGCACTCGATGCCGTGCTCGCACGTGTGAAGGGAGCTCAGAACTAAGATGAACGCTCATTCGATTCTCAAGGTTGTCCGCCTCACGGAGAAGGCCACGCAGGCCTCGTCCGATCTCGGTCAATACACATTTGAAGTCTACCCGAACGCGACAAAGGGTGCCGTGCGAGAGGCCGTCGAGCAGGCGTTCAAGGTCAGCGTCACGCGCGTCAACATCCAAAACTACAGCGGCAAGAACAAGCGCGGCCGCACAGGCCGTCCCGGCAGGACCTCGGACTTCAAGAAGGCGATCGTCACCTTGAAGGCCGGCGACAAGATCGAACTTGTCTGACGGGCCCAATAACTCCGGAGAAACATCCCATGGCTCTCAAACCTTTCCGTCCACTCACGCCGTCCCAGCGTTTCACCCTGCTCAATCGGACTCCCTCCCTGAGCAAGAAGCGTCCGGAACGCGCGCTCACCGAACCGAAGCCGAAGACAGGCGGACGCAACGTCTACGGACGCATCACGTCCCGTCGGCGCGGCGGCGGTCACAAGCAGCTCTATCGAATCATCGATTTCCGGCGCAGCGACAAGCTCGACGTGCCGGCGAAGGTGATCGCCCTTGAGTACGATCCCAACCGGACCGCCCACATCGCGCTGATCCAGTATCAGGATGATAGCGGTGACAAGCGCTACATCATTGCGCCCAATTCGCTCGAGATCGGGAGCACGATCGTGGCGGCCAGCAAGGCGACGACGAACGACTTTCTCGTTGGCAACAACTTCCCGCTGGAGCTCATTCCGCCCTCGACGAAGTTGCATTGCGTCGAACTCTATCCGGGTCGTGGAGCACAACTCGGGCGTACGGCCGGCACCTCCATTGAACTGGTGGCGGTCGACGATGGAGTCGCGCAACTGAAGATGCCTTCGGGTGAAGTCCGTCTCGTAAATGCACGCTGCCGTGCGACGATTGGCGAAGTGGGCAATGGCGAGCACGCTAACGAGGCCCTCGGCAAGGCCGGTCGCAGTCGCTGGCTTGGACGCCGTCCGCGTGTTCGCGGCATGGCCATGAACCCCGTTGACCACCCCAATGGTGGTGGTCAGGGCAAATCCAAGGGTGGTGGCGGTCGCCAGCACCTGGTGTCCCCTTGGGGTCAGTTGGCGAAGGGTTTCCCGACCCGCCGCCGCTCGAAGCCCTCGAGTTCCCAGATCCTGGTTCGCCACAACGGTCGTCCCCCGCGCAACAAGAAGTAATCCAATTCCGCTACCATGGCCCGCTCCATCAAAAAAGGCTTCTTTGTCGATTATCACCTTACGGAGAAGATCGAGAAAGCGCAGAAATCCGGCTCCCACAAGAAGCCGATCCAGACGTGGTCCCGTCGTTCCACGATCACACCCGACTTCGTTGGCATCACCTTCAATGTTCACAACGGGAAGGCATTCGTCGCCGTCTACGTCACCGAGAACATGGTGGGTCACAAGCTCGGCGAGTTCGCCCCGACCCGCGTCTTCAAGGCGCACGGCGGCATGACCCGGAAGGAAATCTAATCTCTACCTTGCATGCCACGGGCTGCTGAACGCGGCCGCATGGTGTCGCTGTCATCAACACTTAATCGTCATTCATCAAAAGAAAGGGCAGGGGAGCCCGCTCCGCGTCTCTCCCGCTGTCGCCCCCGGAAATTCCGGGGGAATCTCCCTCGTCATCATGGAAGTTCAAGCCATCACCCGTTACGCTCGCATGTCACCCAAGAAGGTGCGCGAGGTAGCCCGCACCATTCAGGGGCGCACCGCTCCTGACGCCGTCGATCTTCTCGGCGTGATTCCGCGCAAGAGCGCCCGCCTCATCGTGAAGACGCTCAAGAGCGCCATCGCGAACGCTGAGAACAACAACAACCTCTCGGCTGATGATCTGATCGTGAAGTCCGCGATCGTGGATCAGGGGCCCGTCCTGAAGCGATTCAAGGCCGGCGCCCGCGGCACCGCGAAGCCGCGCCGCAAGAAGATGTCCCACATTACCATCGTCCTCACCGACGGAGCCGCCAACTAACACTCGCCATGGGCCAAAAGACTAATCCCGTAGGTTTTCGCCTCGCCGTCCGCCGCAACTGGCAGTCCCGCTGGTTTGCGACCAAGAAAGATTTCCCCAAGCTCCTTCTCGAGGATCAGATCATCCGTCAGAAGCTGATGGAGAAACTGAAGCAGGCTTCCGTGCCGCGCATCTTCATCGAGCGCGCTTCCAATCGTGTTCGCGTCAAGATCTACACGGCACGCCCCGGCGTCGTCATCGGACGCAAGGGACAGGAGGTCGAAAAGATCAAGGAGGAGCTCGCCAAGCTTACGGGCAAGGAAATCCTCCTCGACATCCAGGAGGTCAAGAAGCCGGAGATCGAGGCCCAACTCGTCGCCGAGAATGTCGCCCTTCAGCTCGAGCGTCGCATTGCGTTCCGCCGGGCGATGAAAAAGGCGGTTGAGATGGCGATGGCACTCGGTGCCGAAGGTATCCGTATCCAATGCTCGGGCCGTCTCGGCGGCGCCGACATCGCGCGCCGCGAATGGCAACGCAAGGGACGCGTCCCTCTGCACACGATGCGCGAGAGCATTGATTACGGCTTCTCAGAAGCCCAGACCGTCTACGGCAAGATCGGCGTCAAGTGCTGGATCTGTAAGAAGGAAGCCGATGTAGCCGCCTGATGGGCGGATCCAAATCCTCAGATTTCAATATTCTAAACCCAGCTAGCCATGGCTCTCGCTCCTGCCCGCACCAAATACCGCAAGTCCCAAAAAGGGTCCCGCGCTGGAAATGCCAAGCGCGGCAATACCCTCGCTTTTGGCGACTACGGCCTTCAATCCCTCTCCCGTGGACCCATGACCGGCCAGCAGATCGAAGCTGCCCGCGTCACCATTTCCCGTCACCTGAAACGCAAGGGCAAGCTCTGGATCCGAGTCTTCCCGCACAAGCCGATCACCAAGAAGCCCGCGGAAGTGCGCATGGGCCAGGGCAAGGGCCCCGTCGAGTTCTACGTCGCGGTCATCAAGCCCGGTGCCGTGCTCTTCGAACTTTCCGGAGTCCCCTCCAGCATCGCCAAGGAGGCCTTCCGCCTCGCGGATGCGAAGCTGCCCTTCCGCTGCCGTTTCATCATGCGTGAGAATGCGGCTGCCTAGTTCGCCAACGCAAAAATTCAACCAACGTCGCCATGACAGCGAAAGAAATCAACGAACTCACGCCGGCTGAGATCGAAACCAAACTCCGCGAATCTCGCGACGCTCTCCTCCAGATGCGCCTGCGCAAGCAGACCGGCCAGGTCGAAAAGACCCACGAGCTTCGCTCTCTTCGCAAGAACATCGCCCGGCTGCTCACCGCCGCCGGAGCCAGGAAGCGTGCCAAAGCCGCCTAACGCCATGTCTACTCGCAATTCCCGCAAAACGGTCACCGGAATCGTCACCAGTCGCTCAGGCGACAAATCGGTGAAGGTCACCATTCCCTACAAGACGCCACACCCCCGCTACCACAAGGTGATCAATCGGCAGACCGTTCTTCACGTCCATGACGAGAAGAACGACACCCGCATTGGTGACAAGGTGGAGGTCATGGCGACCCGCCCGCTCAGCCGCCTGAAGCGTTGGCGCGTCGTGAGCATCGTCGCCCGTGCGGTGACGACTGACGCCGTCGCCATCAGCGAGAACGATGTTGCTGCAGCGGTTCCCACCAAGACGACTGTTCCGACTGCGCCTTCCGCGCCGAAGGCCTGATCGCTCCTCAACCTTCAACCTTCAGGAGGTACGTCATGATTCAACTCCGATCCATTCTAGAAGTCGCCGACAACACCGGCGCGCGCAAGGCCGCCTACATTTCCCGCAAGGGGCAAAACACAGATACCGCTGGCGTTGGTGACATCGTCACGGTTCACATCAAGGAAAGCACGACGGATGCAACGGTGAAAAAGGGCGAGGTTGCCAAGGCCGTTGTCGTTCGCACGCGCGCTCCGGTGCGACGTTCCGACGGCAGTTATCTTCGTTTTGACAGCAACGCGATCGTCATCATCGGTGCCGACGGCAATCCGCGCGGCACGCGCATCTTCGGCCCGGTTGCCCGCGAGCTCCGTGCCAAGAACTTCATGAAAATCATCTCGCTTGCGCCCGAGGTGCTGTAACTCACACGACCATGTCGAAATCCCATCTCAAACGCGGCGACGAAGTCGTCGTCATCGCCGGCGCCCACAAAGGCAAGAGCGGCAAGATCCTTGAGCTTGTATCTGAAAAGCAACGTGCTCGTGTCGAGGGTGTTGCAATGATCAAGCGGCATCTCAAGAAGTCGCAGGAGCATCCGAATGGCACCATCGCGGAACGCGAGGGATCCATTCATGCCTCCAACCTTCAGCTCAAGTCTCGATACGACGCCAGCAAGCGCCGTCAGGCCAAGCCGGTAGCGGCTTCCTGAGCCGGGACAGAACACTCTTGCCACGATCCGGCAAACCCTGGCTTAATCACTCCTTTTCTCTCATCTCATAATCACTCATTTGCCGCCGGCTTGGAAACCCGGTGGTTCTCATCATGAGCGCATCACCTTCACTCAAGCAGTACTACGAAAAGTCCGTGGTACCCGAGCTCCAGAAGAGCCGGGGCTACAAGAACAAACACCAGGTTCCTCGCCTGGAAAAAATCGTCCTGAACACCGGAATCGATTCCGATGCCGACAAGAATCTGATCGCTGATGTTGCCCGCGACCTGGGCCTGATCGCGGGTCAGAAGCCCGTCCTCGCCAAATCGAAGAAGGCGATCGCGAACTTCAAACTGCGCAAGGGGCAGGTTGTTGGTGCGTATGTGAACCTTCGGGGCGACAGGATGTGGGACTTCCTCTACCGCCTGCTCGCGGTGGCGCTGCCGACGATCCGCGACTTCCGTGGGGTTCCCACCAAGCTCGACGGCCAGGGTAACTACAATCTCGGCATCACGGACTTCACCATTTTTCCGGAGATCACCGTGGAAAACGTCAAGAAGTCCATGGGTCTGGATATCACCCTCGTAACCTCCGCGGGGTCAGACGATGAGGGGCGTGAATTACTCAAGCTTTTGGGCATGCCCTTCCGCCGCACCGAAGCCGCAAAAGCGGCCGCAGCCTAAATCAACGCCTTTCCGTCATGCCGAAAACCTCAGCCATCCAGCGCAACGAAAAGCGCAAGAAGCTCTCCACGAAGTTCGCCGCCAAGCGCGCGGAACTGAAGGCGATCCTCGCCAATCCGGGGAGCAGCGATGAAGAGTTCTTTGCCGCTCAAAAGAAACTGCAGAAGCTTCCTCGCAACTCGTCCCCCATTCGAGTCCGCAATCGCTGCTCCATGAGCGGCCGTCCGCGCGCCTATATCAGCCAGTTCGGGGTTTCCCGCATCCAGTTCCGCGAACTCGCCCTTGCGGGCAAGATTCCGGGCGTCACAAAATCCTCCTGGTAACATTTCCCTTTTCCACCGGGGGTGGCGCCGCAACTGCGACGCAGGATATGACCCGGTGGTCCTTCAACTCCATCCAACCATGACAGATCCTATCAGCGATTTTCTCACCCGCCTGCGCAATGCATCGGCGGCCAAAAAGGCGGAGGCAGTTTCGCCTCACTCCAAGATGAAGGAGGCCATCGCCGCAATTTTGAAGGCCGAGGGCTTCATTTCCGGCTATGCCGACGGCACCGACGAACAGGGGCACAAGACCCTGGTTGTGCAGCTGAAGTATGTGAACGATGTGCCGGCGATCACCCGCCTCGACCGCGTCTCCACGCCGGGCCGCCGACTCTACTACGGATACACCGAGATCCCGCGTGTTCTGAACGGCCTCGGCATCAGTATCCTTTCCACACCGCGTGGGCTGATGAAGGGCCAGGATTGCCGTCGCAACAAGGTCGGCGGGGAACTGGTTTGCAACGTCTGGTAAGAGAGGAAACCTACACAATGAGTCGCATTGGCAAACAACCCGTTTCCATTCCCGAGAAGGTCAAGGTCGACGTAAAGCCGGACAACACCGTGCATGTCGAAGGACCCAAGGGCAAGGTTCACAAGACCTTTGATACGGCCGTCAAGATTTCGGTCGCGGACAAGAAAGTCCGCTTTGCACCGACAGAAGAGACCCGGTTTGCCCGGGCCATGTTCGGCACGGCCCGTTCCGTTGTCGCTGGCATGGTCAAGGGTGTGTCGGAAGGATTCGTCAAGGAACTCGAGATCCAGGGGGTCGGTTTCAAGGCCACGCAGAAGGGCAAGCAGATCGATTTTGCCCTGGGTTATTCCCATCCGATCCTCTTCGACATCCCTGAAGGCATCAAGATCACCATCACCGACCAGACGAAGCTCAAGGTCGAGGGTGCTGACAAGCAGCTCGTCGGTGCGGTCACCGCCGAGATCCGCAGCTACTATCCGCCGGAGCCCTACAAGGGCAAGGGCGTGCGCATTGTTGGCGAGCGTGTCCGCCGCAAGGAAGGCAAGACTGTCGCCTAAGCCAATAACACGGATGCGCGGACCGTTCCTCACCGGGGAAATTCTCATGGCCGCCTGAACGACACGCATTCACTTCCCACTTGTTTCAATGAACACCATTCAAAAAGCAGATCTCCTCCAAAAGCGCCGCTGGCGCATCCGGAAGAAGGTCAACGGTACGAGCGCACGCCCCCGTCTGAGCGTGAAATTCAGTGCCAAACACATCTACGCGCAGGCGATCGACGACTCCGCAGGCTCCACCCTTGTTTTCCTGTCGAGCCTGGATGCATCCCTCCGCAAGCAAAACATCAAGGCCAACCTCGCCGGTGCAAAGGCGCTGGGTACCGCATTTGCCGACAAGGCAAAAGCGGCAGGTCTCTCTGCTGTGATCTTCGATCGCAGCGGCGCCCGTTATCATGGCAAGGTCAAGGGCTTTGCCGAAGCTGCCCGCGAAGGCGGCCTGGTGTTTTAACTCCCCTGCCCATGAGCACTGATCAAGTTTCCAGCACTCCAGCAACCACCGACACACCTGCGCCGGAAGCCCGGCCCGCCGGGCGCCGTTTCAACCGCCAGGGCGGCCCGGGCGACAACCGTGGTCCCCGCCGTGATGGCGGAGGTCCGAGGCGCGATCGTCGCGAAGCGGCTGCGCCCAAGGGCGACGGCCCGGAAATGGTTGAGAAGATTGTCTTCATCAACCGCTGCGCCAAGGTCGTAAAGGGCGGCCGGCGCTTCAGCTTCTCAGCCATCGCTGTGGTGGGTGACCAGAAGGGCAACATTGGCGTAGGCCTCGGCAAGGCGAACGAGGTGCCCGATGCGATCCGCAAGAGCACCGAGCACGCGAAGAAGCGCCTCGTGAACGTAAAGCTCAAGGGTGATACCATTCCCCACGAGGTCTTTGGCACCTTTGACGGTGGCAAGGTTCTTCTGAAGCCGGCAGTGCCGGGCACCGGGCTCATCGCCGGCGGCGGCGTGCGTGCTGTGCTTGAAGCGGCTGGCATCAAGAACGTGCTCACCAAGTCAATGGGATCAAAGAACCATATCGCGGTCGTCAACGCGACGATTGCGGCTCTCCGTCAATTGCGTCTGGCGGACGATTACACCGCACTGCGCAAGGCCTGATTCACTCAAACGAATCCATTCACTTCAGCAATCCGAGTCGTTTCCGCCCAAGGCGGAGCGGCGTATTCAGGAATCATCCATGAAACTTCACGATCTCAAGAACGTCCCCGGTGCGGTGCACCGTCGCAAGCGAGTTGGCTGTGGCGAAGGCGGCGGCCATGGCAAGACCTCCACGCGTGGTGGAAAGGGGCAGACCGCCCGTTCCGGCGGCAGCATCCGCCCCGGATTTGAAGGCGGTCAGATGCCGCTTTACCGGAAACTCCCGCATCGTGGCTTCAACCAGGCAGCTTTCCGCGTTGAACCCGCGGTCGTGAATGTCGGAGATCTCGCGGCACTCGACTCCACGGTCACCGAGGTTGATGCGGCGGTCCTTTCCCGGAATGGCTTTATCCGCAAGGACGAAACCTTCCTGAAGGTTTTGGGCGATGGCGAAATCAGCCGTGCGCTCAAGGTCACCGCGGCGAAATTCTCAGCGTCTGCCAAGGCTAAGATCGAAGCCGCCGGCGGACAGGCCATTGTGGCCTGAGTCGCCGCCAGTTGAGCCGCGCATCCTTGCGCGGCTTTTTGCGTCAATTGAACTCTTTCGTGTTCCCAGCCTCTCACCTGTGTTTTCCGCGTTCACCAACTCCCTGAAGATTCCGGAGCTCCGCTCCCGGATTTTCTACACACTGGCCCTTCTGTTTGTTGCCCGCGTCGGCGCGCACATTCCGCTACCCGGTCTTGATCCGAAGCCGCTGCAGGCGTTCTTCGCCGATCAGACGACCGGCGGAGCCAGCGCGCTTGTTGGGCTGTACAACATGTTCACGGGCGGAGCCCTCGTGAAAGGCGCCGTCTTCGCGCTTGGCATCATGCCGTACATCAGCGCGGCGATTGTGTTTCAGTTGATGACGGCGGTGGTTCCCAGCCTGAGCCGCCTTCAGCAGGAAGGTGACGTCGGGCGCCAGAAGCTGACACAGTACACCCGGTATGCCACGCTCCTGATCTGTCTCGTTCAGGGCACCCTTCTCATTCTCGCCCTGGAGAATCCCGGCCGTTTGTTCCCGGGCTACGACATCAACCAGTACGGTCCGATCGTGATTGTCAGCAAAACCTGGTTCCTGATCACCTCCGTGATCTTCATGACCGCGGGCACGCTTCTGCTCATGTGGCTCGGTGAGCAGATCACGCAGCGAGGGATCGGCAATGGCGTTTCCATCCTGATCACCATCGGCATCCTTGCGGACATTCCTGGCGCTGCGTCCGCAACCTATCAGCTCTTTTTTGCCCCGATCGGTGTGGAACGCCTCGGACTTCCGCAGGGGATCATCATGGTTGCCCTGTTTGTGCTCGTGACGATGGGCATCGTCATGGTGGTGCAGGGACAGCGGAAGATTCCCGTGCAGTATGCGAAGCGGGTCGTCGGCAACAAGGTCATGGGAGGCCAAAGCTCGTTCCTGCCGCTCAAGGTCAACTATTCCGGCGTCATGCCGGTGATTTTTGCGAGCGCGATCCTCCTCTTTCCCCAGCAGATCTTTGCCCAGCTCGGAGCAGCCATGAACTGGCGCTGGATGATCGAATTCTCCGGAAACCTGCTGCGCGGACACTGGAGCTACTACGCGATCATGGTATTCCTGATCCTCTTCTTCAGCTACTTCTGGGTGTCAGTCATGTTCAAACCCATCCAGATTGCGGATGATTTGAAGAAATATGGCGGCTACATCCCGGGCGTGCGTCCAGGAGAACCGACGGCGCAATTCCTGGACTTCATCATGACTCGCCTGACCCTTGCGGGTTCGATCTTCCTGACGATCATCGCAGTGATGCCGGACGTTCTCCTTTTTGAGCTCAACGTACCGCAACGCATTGCCATTTTCTTTGGTGGCACCGGTATGCTGATCACCGTTGGCGTTATTCTCGATACGATGCGCCAGGTGGAGACCTTCCTGCTGCAGCGTCACTATGACGGCTTCCTGAAGAAGGGCCGCATCCGTTCCCGCAGTGCCGGGGTGTCTAGTGCCACGAGTGAGGCCCTTAGTTCAGAGGCCGTGATGAAACTGGTCTATCCGATGCTGGGGCTGTTCGTTCTCGGCCTGGGAATTTGGGCCTACCGCCATTTCAGTGGAAATTAGCCTTTACTTTGGTCGTGAAGTCTTCACTTTCCGACCTCTTCGCTGGTTTGAACCTTCGGGCGAGAATCAAGCTGGTGGTCCTCGATCCAACTCGAGCCGACCTTGCGGGCGAAGCGTCAGGAAACAGTTCTTTGAATCTAATTGAGCACGTCTCTCCGGCCCGTTTGCTGCGGTCGGAGATTTCGCAACCAGCGTTCGCGCAGTCAGCTGCGAATGATGCCGCTGTTTTTGCACTACTGCGGAAATGGTTCTGGTCGCGCAAACCCGATGCGGGATTCGTCCTTTGGGGCCTCCCGGCTACGCTGCTCCAGGCAATGGTTTTCGACGAATGGCTTGAGGCCAGGCAGGAATGCCTTGATGCCGTCATTCCCGGCGGCGCTTGCGAAAGCAGCGCCGACCTTCTCGACTACTACCGCAATCACGGTCTTCTGGCTGAAGTCGGCGGACTCCCGATCATCCCATGATCCCGGTCAAGACAGAAAAACAAATCATGCACATGCGTGATTCGTGCCGGATTGCGGCGACAGTCCTTCAGGAACTGAAGGATATGGTTCGGCCTGGGATCAGCACACAGGATCTCGAGGAAGCGGGTCGCGAGGCAATCGCACGCTTGGGCGCGAAAAGCGCGTGTTTTGGTTATCAGGTGGGTTCCCGCCGCTATCCGGCGCACACTTGCATCTCGGTGAACGAGGAGGTTGTCCACGGGATCCCGTCATTCCGACGGATCCTGAGCGATGGTGATGTCGTTTCAATCGACATCGTTGTATCCAAGAACGGATACATCGGCGACAATGCTGTCACCGTACCGGTCGGAAAGGTTCCTCCCGCGTTGCAAAAACTGCTGGATGTCACGGAGCAGGCGCTTCGATTGGGCATCGCGGCCGCTGTGGTTGGAAACCGCATAGCCGACATCTCCCAAGCGATCCAAACCCATGTTGAAGATCATGGCTACGGCGTTGTCCGCGACATGGTTGGCCACGGAGTCGGCGCCTCGATGCACGAGGAACCCCAGATCCCGAATTTCGGACGCGAGGTGCGCGACCGGATCAAGCCGGGGATGACATTGGCCATCGAGCCGATGGTCAACCTCGGGGGCTTCAAAACCAGGACACTTGCGGATGGATGGACGGTTGTATCGGCGGACAAGTCTCCGTCGGCGCATTTCGAACACACCGTGCTCACGACGGAGAAGGGTCCGGAAATCCTGACACTTCCAGTAACCGTCACATCCTCGGTCCACGCGCTCCCGGTTGGATTTGATTCACGCACCGCTGCGGCGCAATGACCGCGTCCCTTTCAATTTCTTCAAACTTCATTCCAAACTGCTAAACTCAACCTACCATGCCTCGTCTTCTCGGCGTTGAAATTCCGGCCAAAAAGAAAGTCGGCCATTCGTTGCGCTATATTTACGGCATCGGCCCGCTCCGTGCCGACCAGATTGTCAAGGAAGCCGGAATCGATCCGAACATCCGTGCACAGGACCTCACGGAGGAGAACCTGAACCGCATCCTGCACGTCATCACCGAGCACAAGTGGGTGGTGGAGGGCGACCTTCGCCGGGAGATCGCTGCCAATCTCAAGCGTCTCCAGGCCATCAATTGCTATCGTGGCATCCGCCACCGCCGCAGCCTTCCCGTGCGCGGCCAGCGCACCAGCACCAACGCACGCACCCGCAAGGGACCGCGCAAGACCGTGGGCGTCACCAAAGCCAAAGAATAATTTTCCGCCATGGCCGAAGAAAAATCTGCTCCCAAGAAAGAAAAGACCGCCAAGGCGAATGCCGGTGCGGAAGCCGCTCCCGCCGCTGAGAAGAAGCCAAAGGCTCCCAAGGCCGCTGCTGCGGATGCAGCTCCGGCGGCTGCCCCGGCAACAGCCGAAAGTGCTGCTGCCCAGGAGGGCGCCCCGGCGAAGCCGGTTGAGCTGGTTGGCGGTGTCGCCAGGCAGCCGACCGCGGAGGAACTCCTCAAGGAGGAATTGGGAACCATCAAGGTTCGCAAGGCCAAGGGTTCCAAGAATGTCACGTCGGGCATTGTGAACGTTCTCGCCTCCTTCAATAACACGATTGTCTCGATCACCGACCAAAAGGGCCAGGTGATCGCCTGGTCGAGTGCGGGCAAGTGCAACTTCCGCGGCTCGCGGAAATCGACCGCCTACGCGGCCCAGGTGGTCGCCCAGGATGCTGCGCGAAATGCCATGTCCCACGGCCTCAAGGACGTCGTCATTCGCGTCTCAGGACCCGGCCTTGGTCGTGACAGTGCCGTTCGGGCGCTCCAGGCGATCGGCCTGGAAATCGCATCGATCGTGGATGTCACACCGATTCCACACAATGGCTGCCGCCCGCCCAAGCGCCGTCGCGTTTGATGCGGAATCCAGGCTGACGCCGCTTCACTTCACAATTTTCCACCCTTACTAATCTCAAGCAGTCATGGCTCGCTACACAGGTCCCACCACCCGCATGAATCGGCGCTTTGGACAGCCGATTTTCGGTGCCACCAAAGCGTTCGAACGCCGCCCTTTTCCGCCCGGCCAGCACGGCCCCAAGAATCGCCGCAAGCTGTCCGAGTACGCCGTCGGCCTCAACGAAAAGCAGAAGCTCCGCTACACCTACGGCCTTCTTGAACGTCAGTTCCGTCGCGTATTTGAGATCGCCAAGAGCGGTCGTGGCGTCACGGGCGAACGCTTCCTCCAGCTCCTTGAAACCCGCCTCGACAGCGTGATCTACCTCCTCGGTTTCGCAAAGAGCCGCGCCGCTGCACGCCAGATGGTGAATCACGGACACGTTCGCGTGAACGGCCACAAGGTCGACATCGCGAGCTACAATGTCCGTGCCGGCGAGGAGATCGAGATCAAGAACACACCGACCTCCCGCCAGATCGCCACGCGTAACCTCGAGGACAATCGCATGCGCAATGTTCCGGGCTGGCTCACGCTCAATGCGGAAACTTTCAAGGCAGTCGTCAACCGCCTGCCCAATCGCGACGAAATGGACACGACGATCAACGAGCAGCTTATCGTCGAGTTCTATTCCCGCTTCTAAGCAGCCGGCTCCATTGCCGTTTTTAACCTGTTACGGTTCAGTCGTCGTTTCGTTCCTTTAGCGTCACTCATCCTCTCTCTTCATCTCCATGCCCAAACGCCTCGGAAAGTTCGAACTCCCGAACAAGCTCACCAAAATCGAGGAAGGCGCCACCGCCACCTACGCAAAGTTCATTGCAGAGCCCTTTGAAGCCGGCTACGGGCACACCGTCGGCAATTCGCTGCGCCGTGTGCTGCTTAGCTCCATCGAGGGCTCGGCGATCAGCTCCATCAAGATCGACGGGGTCAATCATGAGTTTCAGAGCGTCGATGGCGTCGTCGAGGACGTTACCGACATCGTTCTGAACCTCAAGAAGGTCCTGATCGTTTCGCAAAAACGCGAGCCGGTCACCCTGCTGATCCGCGTCAACCGCCAGGGCGCTGTCACTGCCGCCGACATCCAGGCCGACGCCAACATCACGATCGTCAATCCCGACCAGGTGATTTGCACGCTCGACAAGCCCCGTGCATTTGAGGCCGAAATCGAGATCAAGACTGGTCGCGGCTACTATCCCGGTGAGCAGAACAAGAAGGAGGAGCAGGCGATCGGCGTCATCCCGATCGATTCGCTTTTCTCCCCCGTGCGCCTGGTCAAGTACTCGGTCGAAAACACCCGTGTCGGACAGATCACCGACTACGACAAGCTGATCCTCGAAATCTGGACCGACGGGCGTGTGACGCCCGACGACGCGCTCAAGCAGTCCGCGTCGATCCTCAAGCACCACCTCGATGTATTCGATCGCGTCAGCGACGAGGTCTACGAATTCGAGAACCAGCAGTCCGAGGTCAGCGAGGAGCAGAACAAGCTGCGCAAGCTGCTGAACATGTCCGTCAACGAGATCGAACTCTCGGTTCGCGCGGCCAACTGTCTGAACAACGCCAACATCACGACCGTCGGCGAACTGGCGATGAAGACGGAGCAGGAAATGCTCAAGTACCGGAATTTCGGCAAGAAGTCGCTCAACGAAATCAAGGAGAAGCTCGAGGCTCTCGGTCTCTCCCTTGGCATGAAGTTCGACGAACGTCTGCTCGATACCAAGAAGGAAGCCTGAGTTTGCGAAGCGCCGCAGTCCCGCGGCGCTACACCCTGGATCCTCACTTTCAAACCAACCCTGACTCTCGCGCCGCCCGCTGCCGCCCAACGCTGCGACAGGGTTGCCGATCGGGAGTCGCTACAAAACCACACCCATGCGTCACAATAAACATCGCGCCTCTCTCGGCGTCACACGCGAACATCGCGCCGCCATGCTTTCGAACATGGGCGCATCCCTGATCCGGCACGGCCGGATCGAGACCACGCTCACCAAGGCAAAGGCCCTGCGTCCGTTCATCGAAAAGGTCATCACCAAGGCCAAGAAGGCTGCGGCATCGAAAGAGAAGAGCGCGGCGCTCCACCTGCGTCGGCTCGCGCTTCGGGATGTTCGCGACATCGGTGCGATCGACATCCTTTTCAAGGAGAAGCACAAGGAATTTGCCGGTCGCGCCGGTGGCTACACCCGCATCTACAAGCTGGGTCCCCAGCGCATCGGTGACGCCGCCGAAATGGCCCTGATCGAACTGATCAAGGCCGAAGATCAGGGCTACAAGAAGTCCCGCGGCCGCAAGGGTGCGAAGGGCTCGAAGCAGCCGGCCGCTGAAAAGGCTTCCGAGGCAGCTCCTGCCGTGGAAGCAGCTCCCGCTGCCGAATCCCAGGCCTGACACGAGGCTGTGAATTGAAAAGACGCGCCGGATTTTCCGGCGCGTTTTTTTCAAGCGTGCGTTTGGGGCAGGCTGAAAGGTTTGCCGGAACGCCCCACGCCTGACACGTTGACCAGGTGATTGATCTCACGACTGCCGTCGTCGTCTATTGCGGGCTGGTTGCCGCCCTCTATCTGGGAGTGTGGCTTTATTACGACCGGCGTGACTCGGCACGCTTTGACCGCCCCCGCCGAAAACATGTGTTCTTTTGTGTTCGCTGCAATGAGCCCTATGCGGCGGCAACCGATGCGGAACGCTTGCCATGCCCGCGGTGTGGGTTTGAGAACAGCCGCCTGAGATTTTAGCTCAGGCCATTCCTTCTCGCCGATGATGCCCGATCCTCATCCTTCGCTCTTCCTCACTTGATTCCGCGCCAGCGGATCGCTCTTGTTTTCCATGGCCCAGACGATTGCAGTCCTCGATTTCGGCTCACAGTACACGCAGATCATCGCGCGTCGCATTCGGGAATGTTCGGTCTTTTCGAAGATCTATCCTTACTCGACATCCGCTGAGACGCTGCGTTCCGAAGGGGTCATTGGCATCGTGCTGTCCGGCGGGCCGAGCAGCGTGTTCGCGCCGAAAGCGCCGTTGCCAGATCCTGGAATCTTTGAACTGGGGGTGCCTGTCCTGGGAATTTGTTATGGCATCCAGCTCATGGGGAAACTACTGGGTGGCAGGGTTGCGAAGGGAGATCGCCGCGAGTATGGACACGGCAATCTCCGCATCACGAAACCTGGGCGCCTCTTCTCGAAGCTGCCTCGGAAACTGAAGGTCTGGAATTCGCATGGCGACAAGCTCATCGCGCTCCCTTCGGGTTTCGTCGCAATTGGAGCCACCGAGAATTCCACGTTCGCCGCGATCGAGGATCGGAAGCGCAACTTCTTCGGGATTCAATTCCATCCCGAGGTCTTTCACACAGAGCACGGCGTCGATATCCTGCGCAACTTTCTGGTGACTGTTTGCAGGGCGAGCCAGGCGTGGACCACGGATGATTTCATCCAACGTGCGATCGCGGACATCCGGGACAAGGTCGGCAAGGACCGCGTTCTCCTTGGACTGTCGGGCGGAGTCGACTCTTCTGTAGCGGCTGCGCTGATACACCGGGCGATCGGCAGGCAGCTCACGTGCGTCTTTGTGGACAACGGCCTGCTGCGTGAAGGCGAACGCGATGCCGTTGAGTCCCTCTACAAGCGGAATTTCAAAATCGATCTGCGTGTGGTGGACGCATCCGCGCTCTTTCTGCGGCGGCTGAAAGGCGTCGTGGACCCAGAAGGCAAACGCAAGATCATCGGCAATACTTTTGTCGAAGTGTTTGAGAAATCGCTCAAGCAGGTGGGCTCCGCGAAATTCTTGGCCCAGGGAACGCTCTACCCAGACGTCATCGAGTCCGTGGCAATCGCGGGGAATCCGGCCGCGCTCATCAAGTCCCACCACAATGTGGGAGGCCTTCCCGAGCGCATGAAGCTCAAGCTCCTGGAACCGCTCCGCGAGCTTTTCAAAGACGAGGTGCGTGCAGTGGGCAGTGCCCTCGGGCTGCCGCGCGAGGTGGTCTGGCGCCAGCCCTTCCCCGGTCCGGGTCTGGGCGTGCGGGTTGTGGGGGAAATCACCAAGGCGAGGCTGGACGTCCTGAGGAAGGCGGACTCGATCGTGCAGGAGGAAATGAAGGCAAGTGGCTGGTATTGGAAAGTCTGGCAGTCATTCGCCGTGTTTCTTCCGGTGAAGTCCGTGGGAGTGGTTGGTGACGAGCGCAATTACGCGGATGTCATTGCGCTCAGGGTGGTTGAATCGAAGGACGCGATGACAGCCGACTGGACGCGTCTGCCCTATGATTTGCTTCAGCAGATTTCTTCCAGGATCACCAATGAGGTTGCCGGGGTTTCCCGGGTTGTCCTCGACATCAGTTCCAAGCCTCCGGCGACGATTGAATGGGAATGATATTGGTCGAAACCTTTCCCCGCATCTGCCGGTCTGATCGGACATGACGGCTTCCGCTCTCAAGGTGTTTCTCCTCGCTGCCGCACTCACAGTGAGTGTCGGTTTTGCCGGGCCCGGAGAGGTGAACGAGGTGGTAGCCCGCGCCCGAGCGTACCTCGGAAGCGAAGAGGCGTTGGAGGCGGTTCGCACGGTGCATTTCAGGGGGAATCTGACTACAGGCGACAATCTCAAGGCGGAGATTGAGATCATTTTCCAGAAGCCCTACCGACAGCGGATTGTCACGACGACCAGGGAGCGGAGGGAGATTACCGCTCTTGACGGCTATGAGGCTTGGCAGCGCTACGAGGATCTTAGGGATCCGGAGCGTTGGCGCATGAGCCTCATGCAGAAGGAGCAGGTGAAAAGGCTCCGGGCGAATACGTGGGAGAATCTGGCATTCTACCGGGGAATCGAGAGGAAGGGAGGGCGTATCGAAGACTTGGGCGTGGCGGAAGTCGGGGGACACACGGCAAGAAAGCTCTCTTTTATCCATGACACCGGTAGCGTCTTTACCCGCTATTTTGACCAGCAGACAGGGCGGTTGCTCATGACCGAGAACGAGCAGGGCGGAACCATACGGGAGGAGGGCGAAATCATGACCGGCGGGATCCGTTTCCCCAAGCGTATCATCACCTTGATGAATCTCCAGGATGGCAAGCAAAGGTCCGTCACCATAGAGTTTACAGCAATTGCCATCAACGAATCGTTTGCAGACGAGCTTTTTGTGGTTCCTCCCGTGGTTCCGATTCCCGTGAAACCCAACTGAGGGTTGTCCGTCGCCTTTTTCAATTCGCTGGCAGCGTGTTCTGCGTTGCCGCGCGGGAGCGATGTCGGCTAAGGTGAGGGGATTACCGTCCCTCCATCACCGCTGTGCGCACCCTTACGTTCAACGCCAAATCCTATCGCGACGAACTCACGAGCTTTTGCCGGACCTCCGGGGTATCGCGCGAGATTTCGGACTCCGTGGCGGCCATCCTTGCCGATGTCAAACAACGCGGCGATGAAGCCGTCGCCTACTACGCCGCAAAGTTTGATGGGGCGAAACTGGCCGCGCGTCTGTTTCGTGTGAAGGACAGCGAGATGGCCGCGGCTTCCAAGCGGCTTCCTCCAACCGAAGCGAAAGCGCTTGCGGCGGCCCATGAGTCGGTTGTCGCCTTTCACGAAAAGAGTCGCCCCAAGGATTGGTCCGCAAGGAATCCACAAGGAGGAATGGTGGGGGAACGCTTTCATGCGATCCGACGTGTCGGACTGTATGTCCCGGGCGGGCAGGTGCCCTTGGTTTCCACGGTGATCATGACGGCTACGCTCGCTAAGATCGCGGGCTGCCCGGAGATCGCGGTGTTTACTCCTTCGAATGCCGAGGGACGCGTCGCCGATGCCCTTCTCGCCGCATTGCATCGCGTTGGGGTTTCGGAAGTCTATCGCATCGGTGGTGTCCATGCCATTGGTGCGATGACCCATGGCACAGTGACGATCCCGGCGGTCGACAAGATTTATGGACCGGGTAACGCGTATGTCTGCGAGGCAAAGCGTCAGGTCTTTGGAACCGTCGGAGTGGATCTGCTTCCTGGACCGAGTGAACTCATGGTGATCGCCGATGACACCGCTGATCCGGCATTTGCCGCATCCGATCTTCTCGCACAGGCAGAACATGGAAGCGGTCGGGAAAAGGTCTACCTCGTTGCCACCTCCAAATCCGTCCTAGAATCCATTCTTGCGGAGATCCGGCTCCAGATAAAATCACTTTCCCGCGGTCCCAAGATCCAGCCGGTGCTGGATCAGGGTTTTCTTGCGGTGGAAGTCTCTTCACTCGAGCAGGCGGTTGAGGTTGCGAACCATGTTGCTCCTGAGCATCTCGAACTCCTGGTTTCGGAATCCGCCCAGAAAAGCCTGCTGAATCAGATCACGACGGCGGGTGCCGTCATGCTGGGCAACTATACACCCACGGCCCTCGGAGATTTCACTGCGGGACCCAGTCATGTGCTTCCGACTGGCCGGGCGGGGCGGTTCTTCAGTGGCCTGAGAGTGGATGACTTTATGCGACGGACGAGCATGGTTCACTATGACAAGGCGGCTCTGAAGAAAGCGGCGCCCGTCGTGGCTGCGTTTGCCCAGATGGAGCAGCTCGACGCCCACGGTCGATCCGTTTCACTTCGACTCCGCTGAACATGGCAATGTTCTCGACGCTGGTTTCGCCGCACATTGCGAAACTGCACGGGTACACACCCGGGCTCCAGCCTTCCGGCACGGGTTGGATCAAACTCAACACCAATGAGTCAGGATATCCGCCGAGCCCCGCAGTGGCGGAGGCGTTGCAGAAGGAAATCGGGAACGACGCTTTCTCGCTGCGACTCTATCCGAATCCGACCAGTGAACCGCTGCGCGCGGTGATCGCTGCCTACCACGGGCATGGGCTGACCGCGGGCAACGTCCTTGTCGGGAACGGCTCCGATGATGTGCTCAATCTTCTGGTCAGATGTTTCAGCAACCCGACGATTGAGACGGGTTTCACCCTGCCGAGCTACTCCCTGTATCCGGTTCTGGTCAGCATGCAGGACGGCCGCAGCAGCGCGATCGAGTTTGATCGATCCATGCAGTTGCCTGTGGAAGCCATCGTTTCATCTGGTGCCTCCGCCTTTTTTCTGACCTCGCCGAATGCACCGACGGGGGTCGCCTTTTCCAATGCCGATCTGGAACGCGTTCTGGCACGCTTTCGTGGCGTCTTGGTTGTGGATGAGGCCTATGCTCCTTTTGCAAAGGAGAATGCCATTCCCCTCCTGGCGCGTTTTCCGCGCCTCGTCGTTGTCAGGACGTTGTCCAAGGCGCATGCCCTTGCAGGCATCCGGGTGGGCTATGCCCTGGCAAATCCCGAAATGGTGGAACTGCTCGACCGGGTGCGCGACAGCTACAACGTCAGCCGCCTCTCGCAGGTGGCCGCACAGGCGGCGCTCACCGACCGTGACTACTACGACAGGCTGATCAACAAGGTTGTCTCGACGCGCGATCGGTACCGGTCGAAATGGACCATTGACCACGGTTGGTTCAGCTACGAGTCGGCCGCGAACTTCATCTTTGTCGAACCCAGGAACCGGGCGGGGCGGAGCGGAAAGGATGTCGCCCGCTCCGTCTATGATTTTCTTTTTGCCCGTCGAATCCTGGTTCGCGCCTTTCCGAACCATCCCTTGACCGGATCGTTTCTTCGCATCAGCGTGGGGACCGACGAGGAAATGGTCCTCGTCGACCAAGCACTCATCGAATGGACACGCTCCGAAAAGCAGTCGTAAAGCGGACCACCGCGGAAACCGACATCACGCTCACCCTGGCGATTGATGGCGGAGGCACATCGAAAATCGCCACAGGCGTGCCGTTTTTCGATCACATGCTCACTCTGTTTTCGCGGCACGGGCTGTTTGATCTCGATATCTCCTGCAAGGGAGACGTGGATGTGGATTACCATCACACGGTCGAGGACGTGGGCCTGGTCCTGGGCGATGCCTTTCGGCAGGCGCTCGGCGACAAGAAAGGCATACGTCGGTACGGTTCGTTTTTCCTGCCCATGGATGAATCCCTGGCCCGGGTCGTTGTGGACCTTAGCGGCCGGGCATGCCTGGTTTACGACGTGAATGCGCCGACCTCATTTGTGCGCGATTTCAATCTCATCCTGGTGAAGGAATTCTGCCGCGCCTTCAGCAATTCGCTCGCCTGCAATCTCCATGTCAAATTGGAGTACGGTGAGGAGCCGCATCACATCGCGGAAGCGATCTTCAAGGGACTCTCCCGTGCGATGGATGAAGCAACGCAGATTGATCCCCGCATGGCGGGTCAGCTTCCTTCGACCAAGGGGAAGCTCTAGCCCGTTTCGCGATTTCGCGCGAATGGTCTGACAGGAGAGGAGTCGTTTTGCCATGGCCACAACCATCATAGCCGTCATCGACACCGGCATCTGCAATCTGCGCAGTGTGACGAAAGCTGTTGAGGCCGCGGGCGGACAGGTGCGGATTGTTCGAACACCAGGAGAGTTGAGTGCGAGCGGTGCGAACGGCCTGGTGCTACCGGGCGTGGGTGCCCTTCGGGACTGTGTGGCATCGCTGCGGACTTCGGGCACGGCAGACTCCGTGGCTGGCTGGATTCGGGAGAATCGCCCGTTTCTTGGCGTCTGTCTTGGCATGCAGGCGCTCTTCGAGCGTTCAGAGGAGGGCGAAGTGAAGGGACTTGGAATCCTTCCTGGCAAAGTGGTGCGGTTTCGTCGTCCCGCTGGCTTCAAGATCCCCCACATGGGCTGGAACACCGTTCGATTCCTCAAGCCTGATGCACCCCTCGCTCAGAATCTCGCCAGAGACGGTGAAGCCTTCTACTTTGTGCATAGTTACCATTGTGTTCCGCAGGATCCGGATCTGATCCTGGCAGCGTGTGACTATGGCGGTGAATTTTGTGCTGCTGTGAGCCGTGGCACTATTGCGGCGACCCAGTTTCACCCCGAGAAGAGTCAGGCCAAGGGGCTTCAGGTTTACCGCAACTTTGTCGGGCTGGCTGCGCGGACGGCTGCCTAAGCGGCGGAGCTCCGGGGTCTTGGAGGGGTGAGGAAACTTTTCCTTACCTGCGTCACCAATCCCCCTTATGTCGGAGGGGGGAGGGAAAAGTCGGGTAACTTTCCTTTGCAAGCGGAGCAGTTTTTGCTGTCTAATGGGAAATATGGCGAAATCTGCTACCCTGAAA
>CAUJJL010000136.1 GCA_963205455.1 Verrucomicrobiota bacterium | reverse complement strand
CGAAGACAGGATTCACGTTCCCGCTCAACACCGCTGACGTTCCCTTGGCTGATCGCGAACCAAACGGGATGCTCGCTTCGCTCGATTTCTTCTAGCACCTGCCCCGTCCGTCGCGCCCCATTGTATGGGCGGTCAAGGTCGTATCGCTGCGCGATCTCCACCACGCGCAAACGTTTCGCTTCCCCCTCGATTGGTCCCGCTGCGCGGGACACGGCCTCGGCGCTCCACCCAGCGCTTTGACTTTCGCCCATCCCGAGCGGGCGCTCAGACGAGCAGCACCCGCGATCACTCGACACGTTGTTGAGTAGGGAAACGCGGCTCGCGCGAGCGCTCACCATGCGCGTTTACGAAGCCAAGATGGTTTACTCCCTCGTTTCACTCGGCGACGAAGTTCAGCTCGACCGAGCCACCAAGGTAGCCGACTACCTTCGATCCGCCTTCGAGGAGAACCCCATGCAGGAAGCGTTCTATTGCGTATACCTCGACCGCAAGAATCACCCGATGGGACGTCACCTCATCACCCTGGGAACCGCAACCAGCACACTGGTTTCGCCGAAGGAAGTCTTCCGCGGCGCCATCATCGCGGGAACGGTTGCCCTGATCGTTGCGCACAACCACCCCTCCGGCGATCCGACCCCGAGTTCAGCCGACATCCAGGTAACGCGCCAACTCCGCGAAACCGCACGCGTCCCGAACTTCGAACTCCTCGACCACGTGATCGTCGGCGACACGAAAGCCGATCCGGTCGTCCGCGGATTCAACTCCTTCCGCGAGGCGGGCCTCATTTGAGTCCCGCTTTTCCGCTCCCGGCGGTTCGCCGCCGGGAGTTACGTTTTCATCTCACTTGGTCACAAGTGGTGCAGAAACGTAACCGATGCGCGACCACCTATCGCGACGCGCGGTCCGCGAACGCCGCAGCCATGAGCTGCGTCTCATCGCGCGGCAGTTGCAGCCGCCGCGCAACCTCACTCCACGTCGTGACGACCTGTCGAACCCGTGAAAGGATCGCTTCCGCTTCAGCGGACTTCAGCCCGTAGTAGGGCGCGGTCTGGAGCAGCAACGCGGGATCGGGCGTGGGATCACGCTCGTCAATCGCGAGTGTGTGCACTCTGCGCTCGACGTTCGCGTTGAGATCGTAGGCTGGAGCCAAACGCCAGCCGTCCGCTTCCAGAATGAAGCCATGATTGCGGAGGTGATCGTCGGTGTTGCCGACATGGATATTGAACGCCACGCGCGTCCAGAGTTGTCGAAGATCATCCGAACGGTGCCGAGCACTTCCGCGCGTGCTGAGAAATTCAGCCAACTCGAGGTAGCTGCCACCCTGGCCGTCAGCACGACCAAGGAGCGTCATGGCCGAGACGAAGAACCGGCGGCGTGCGCCGACGCGATCGAAACGACGCGTGGCGAACGTGCGATGACGACCGGAGAGCGCCAGCAACTGCGCATCCGGCACATCGACACCGACACTAACTGCCAGTTCATGCACAAGCTTTTCCCACGCGCCCACATCGCGCCGGTCTTCGCGGCTCGGGAACTTCGCGATCCAGAGCGCGCCGTCGGGATCAGTGAAATTCGCCTTCGGCCGGGCACCGCCAAGCGAGCTACCCGGCGCCAGGAGCGCCATGAGCCATCGCGAGAATTCCTCACGATCCGGCGCGTCGGGCTCCTCCAAAGCGAGAGATGCCGCCTCCAGTTCGCGCAACGAGGCGAGAGGAGGCGCAGCGAGGCGGTCGTCGTGATCGATGAACGGTCCTGCGTGATCGTGGCGGAAGCGGAGCGCCCCAAGCCTGCATCCGTCGTGCACGCCGAGGAGATAGTCCCACTCTCCGAGCGCGCGCGCGGTCCGTTTCTCGGCGCGAGCGCGCAATACCTCTCGTCGATCCAACAGCAGTCGCCCCCAGCGATCCGGTGCCGAATCCAGGAACATTCGAAACACTCCGGTGCCGTCAGCGGGATAGCTTTCGCCGCTGTGCATTTGGAGGTCGGGATCGATCGCGAAGGCATCCGGCCGGTTCAGCCAGGTGCGATCGTATGCGAAGGAGAACGTCTCGCGTCCATGCGCAGCGGCACGGAACAGCGTTCCCACCGGGCAAGCTTCGCCGATGAAATCGGCATCAAGCACGACCTCGACTTGCTGACGATTCTTCAGCTTCACGATGCCCCCTCCGATCTGCCGCGACGCGGCGCGGTCCGTCGTTCGGGCAGTTCAAGGTCTTGCAGCTTCCGCCCTAGGTCGTCGTCGCGGGCCACGGCATCGAGATCAGCATGCAGCCCAAGAACGCGCAGGACGCTTACGTAGGTGCCCAAGGCAACCCCGGCATCTCCCTTTTCAGCGCGGTAAAGGGTGGATCGCGTGACGCCCGCACGTTCGGCCACGGTGGCAGCCGAGAACCGGCGTCGCAGGCGAGCGAGGCGAAGACGTTCGCCCAAAGCCTCCAGCTGGCGGGCAGTAGCGGGGAACAGGACTGGAAGGGTTCGTGGCATCGTGTCTGATATTTAAGACAAACACTGCATGAATAGTCCAATCTATAATCCAGCAAGCTGCACTCCGGAGTAGGCCCCAGATCGCGAATTTGCCCGAAGCGAAGGTTTACAAATCAGCGGTTTAACCTGGCATTACTTGTTCAATGAGTCGTAAGTTGAACCAACGTCTAGCCAGTTTTTGTGACAAATTCGGACTTCACACGGCGACCGCGACCTTGGATTCAGACGGTACCGAGAATGCAGGAACGGCAGGTTCCAGTTTCGACAGCAGGTCTTTCTGCACCGATTCCCAATTCTCGGCCGTCATGGTCTTCAGCTTGGCGAGAATTTCTTTGAGCGAGGGCGGTTCCGCCTTGGTTGCGTCGCCGACGAGAAGGGACGGCATCTTGCCCGCGAGTGTGCGACGGAAGTCTTCACGACCGGGCAGGAAGCAGTACTTCATCACGACGTCGGCTGTACAGTGGCCAGTGACCTTCTGGACGATTTCGAAGGCCATGCGAAAAGCTCCAGTGTCACTTCGTGAAAGGGGTAATGACTGCATTCAACTGACCCGCAGTTTACACCGTTCTTCCGCCCTGACTTGAGCGAAATAGATGTAACCATACTGTCTAACGTCAGGCTCATAACCTGAAGTTCGCTGGTTCCAATCCAGCCTCTGCACCCAATTTCAAGGACCCTCCCACTGCTCGAGAGGTGCCTTTTGTCGAGGCACTTGAATCCACTCTCCGCCCACGAAATCAAATTCGCTTCCATACGAGGATCAATCGATCGGCAAGAGAGCTCGGAAGTCCCCCAGGTTGCGGCTCACGGGAGCAGGGAGTTGAAGCGATGGACGCCGGAGCCGACTTCTCGCGTTTGCGTCTCACCCGGTACATGGATCGTGGCCGTGGTGTTTGGCGGCAGCGAGATTTCGAGCGTGAATTTGTGTCCGTCGCGACGCCAGGACACCGCGATGGGCCCCCGAGGACCTTCGTAGCTGGCCTTCACCCAGGTGAGGTCGCCCACCACGGTGGGTCGGATCACCACCCGCCCAAATCCCGGTCCCGCAACATCGGGCTGGATGCCGGCGAGGTCATGGAAGAACCACTCCATGATCTGCCCGAGCATGAAGTGATTCTGCGAGGAGTTGCGGTCCGCATTCCACGCCTCCGTCAGGCTGGTCGCGCCGCGCGCGAGTTGATAACCATAGCCGGGTTTCTCCGACTGGTTGTTGAGCGCATAAATCACGTCCGAGCGGCCCGCCTCCGCAAGCGCACGGAGCAGGTAGCGATACCCGACGTCTCCGGCAGTAAGTCCGCGCTCCCTCACGTCTCTCACCAGCGCATCGACGACACGGGACCGGTCCACAGGCGCCACCAGGCCGAAGACGAGCGGCATCGCATTCGCGCATTGTGAGCCGGTGGCATAGCTGCCTTCCTTCGCATCAAAGAACGTCCGGTTAAACGCCGCGCGAATCTCTTCCGCCATTGCCGTCAAACGTCGCGCATCGGCATCCTCCCCGAGCCGCGCGGCAATTGCGCCGAGCCTCCTGACGTCCTCGTAATAGATCGCGGTCGCAGTAAGCGCAATCGGAGTGAGCTGAGCCACGCCGGGAGGCTTAGGGCCGATGTCATACCAGTCGCCCAGTCCATGGGAAAGAATGCCGTCCTTGGCCCGGCCCGTGAGATAATCCACGTACCGGCGCATCGCGGGATAGTACCGTCTCAACGGTGTGTCGTCTCCGGTCCACTCGAAGTGCTGCCACGCAGCGAGAATGATCGCGCTGCCCCATTCAGGCGAATCGCGGAATCCATCCGGGAATACCACAAATTCGGGCGCGATGTCGGGCACCAGACCATTGGCGAGTTGCGCATCGGCCATGTCGCCGAAGGTTTTTGAGTAGAGTCGCGTCAGATCGAATTCGTAGCGCAGCGACGGTCCGTTCAGGTGGTATTGTTCGAGCCAGCCAAGTTTCTCGCGATGCGGACAGTCGGTAATCAACGAAACCAGGTTGCTGCGCTGCGCCCAGCGGATGAGCCTGCGAATGCGGTTGAAGAGTTCGTTCGAGCACGCGAACTCGCCCGCCGGTGGCGACGCGGAATGCACCACCACGCCCTCGATCGATTCGATGACCGGCAGTTCCTTGCCGCCAGTCGGCGGACTCCGTTCAACCTGCAGGTAGCGGGCTCCATGATAGAAGAACTTCGGGAACCACACCTCCCCCTCACTATTCCCATCCAATGTGTAACTCCACCAGGAAAGACATTGCCCGCCGCAGACCGAGGTGCGGTCGACGGAGCCGTCGGCTTTCACCAGTTCGGCAGGAATGATTCTGACTTCCGCTCCAGAGGGACCGCGCACGCGCAGCCGGGGCATCAACGAGGCATTCTGGCCAAGATCGTAAACCGTGACCCCGGGACGGAGCGTTTTCACCGCCACCGGGCGAAGCGTCTCATGCGCGCGCACCGGTGGTGCAGCATACGATGCGCCGCGCAGCACGCCGCCAGGTCCATCGGTCACCGTCGCCGGCGTCCATGCACCGTCATCAAAGTCGGCCGAATCCCAGCCCGTCGGCACACGGCGCGCGTCGAAATCCTCTCCGCCATAGACATTGGAGAAGGTGACCGGACTGGCGGCGCTCACCTTCCAGCGTGGGTCCGTGCCGATCAGTTCGATCGAACCATCCGCATATTCGAGGCGCAGCTGGCAGATCGCCATGAGCGGTCGAAATTGACTCTCAAATTTCAGGTAACGCCCCGGACGTACATTGTACATGCCGCTGGCGAGCATGAGACCGATCGCATTGGGCACGCCCTCGCGCAGCAGCGCAGTGACATCGTGCGTGTCGTAGAGGGCGACCTTGCTGGTGTCCGTCCAGCCGGGTGAAAGCAGGTCCTCACCGACCTTGCGACCGTTCATTGTAAGTTCGTAGTGACCAAGCCCCGTGACATGCACGAGCGCGCGGCGCAGCGCCGGCTTCACGGCGAACTCACGCCGCAGGAGCAGCGTGGCATTCTCGCGGGGATTTGCGCCGCGCACATCCCGTCCGTCCACGACCGAGGCTGCGCTCCATCGACCCGTCTCGACGCTGTCCTTCGCGAAAACACGCGCCAGGGGGGCGACATTACGACCGTCCGCCGTGACTTCGATCTGACTTAACGCCAGATAGCATCGCGCGCCATTGCGTCGAAGCTTCGACGTGACGACGCGGACATAACGTCCGCCCACGCCGCCGGCAGGTGCCGCAAAGGTAGGGACGCCGCTCTCCCGCGTCGTGTTGGAATAGTTGAAATCCCTTGCAGTGAAATCAGCGATGACAACGGCGCTGCCAAACCCGGGGTTGTCCGCGACCTCAATCCGGAAACGCAACGGCAGTCCCGGGGCCTCCTCGACAGTCTGCGGCAGCGGATACAGTCGTACTCTTGTGATGGATCTTGTTTCACCGAGGTCGAGTGCCACCCATTTTTCCTCGCCGTCGTCGGTGGAGTCCGTCGAGCGGTACCCGATCTTCTGCCGGACCCAGCGGAGCAATTCCGCGTCGCTTACCCACTGCGCATGCCAATCGCTTGGCGAGAGCACGCCCATCGTCCAGGTGGCTGGTTCGCTCCAGGAGGAAACGCTCCCCTTTGCGTCCCAGACGCGGACTTTCCAGAACACACACTCTGACGAATGCAACACCCGGCCGCCAAACGGCACATGAATTTGATCGTCGCCTTCGCGGCGACCACTGTCCCACACATCGCCGACGTCCCTGGCGAGATTTTCACGGGAAGATCCCACAAGCACCTGCCAGGCAATCTGGCGCTGATCGCTGCCCTGACTGCGCAGCTTCCACGAAAGTCGCGGCGGCGCGGAGTCGATGCCGAGCGGATTTTCAGCGGAATCACAGGTCGAACCAAAGGGCTCGATTTCGGCGAAGATCGTTGGAGCAGACAGGACAGCACCAAGGAACAAATGCAGGAGGACCAGGGCGCGCAACATGTGATGAGACTTTGGGTAGACAGGGCCAGGCACCGAGACCTAGTCGACATGTCTTGCCTAGTCAAACTGCCCGGCAAATCCACCACTCTACGACGGAGCCTGGGGCCAGCCCCGTCCGGACCTCCTTGTTGGATTGTCAGTTGGATAGCCTCGTGGACACCGTATCGCGGATCGCGGCGATCTCAGGCCAAGAGCGAAAGGCATTGTCCCATACGTACAGTAATACGAAGCCGAAACGTCCCGTCTTTCTTTCCACGCAAGGGTAAACGCCAAAGGCGCCAATACTTGAGTTGCGAAGGCCTGAGATTGCCACGACTTTTCGGAGTTCCGCCTTCTGCGATCCCTCATCCCGACCCAAATCGACCTCCACATGAAACCTCTCGAAAAGATGAATCTCAAGAAGCCCGTCAACCTTCCGCCAGCTTGCATTTGGACTACTCCCTATTCGAGGTCAAAGGCCCAGTTCTCTGGAAACCGCTATCGGATCTTCTGCACATGAAAGCAATTCCCGCTCATTTGCTGTTCTCGCTGCTCGTCTGCCTGACACTTTTGCAGGCGAGAACCGCGGCGCGCCCGCCGAATTTCCTTTTCATCCTCGCGGACGATCTCGGAACGACGCCTGTCGGCGTTTACGGCAATTCGTACTACCAGACCCCAAACATCGACGGACTTGCCCGCGACGGCGTACGATTCACCGACGCGTATGCGGCATGTCCCGTGTGCTCGCCCACGCGCGGAGCCCTGATGACAGGCAAATATCCCGCGCGGACCCACGTGACCAACTTCATTCCCGGTGCGGCTTTTCCCAAGGCACGGCTCAATCAGCCGGAGTGGCAAAAATTCCTGCCGCTCTCCGAAGTTACGATTGCGGAGGAGCTGTCGGCACGCGGCTACGTGACAGCCTTGTTCGGCAAGTGGCACCTGGCGAAAGACTACTTTCCGCCGAAAAGCATCGAAGAGGGTCCTGATCGCCAAGGCTTCATCGAGACCTTCATCACCCACAAGCCAAAGGCCAGTGACAATCCCGAGAAGGATGCGCATGGCGTTGAAAAGATCACCCAACACGCGCTGGATTTTCTGGAACGGAACCGCGACAAACCCTTCTTCCTCGAATTGGCGCACAACTCGATTCACGCGCCGGTCATGGCGCCGAAGGCCGTGCTCGAAAAATACAGGAAGCGCGCAGGCAGCGAGAGACCTGAAAACCGGCCGATCATCGGCGCAATGATGGAGATACTCGATGCCAGCATCGGCCGGGTGCTTGCGAAGCTCGATCAACTTGGATTGAGCGAAAACACGATCGTGATTTTCTATTCGGACAACGGCGGATTGCTGAAGGACGGCGCGCAGACCCCGTACCGCGGCGGCAAGGCACAGCTCTACGAAGGCGGCATTCGTGTCCCGCTGATCATCCGGTGGCCAGGGGTCGTGGCGGCAGGCCGGGTGAGCAGCCTCCCGGTGACGACCGTGGACTTCTTTCCGACCCTGCTGGATCTTACGGGCAGACCGGCAGCGGCCGATGCCGTGCTCGATGGCATCAGCCTCGTGTCCTATTTGCACGGGGAGCCCGCGCCTGCGCGCAACGGCATCTACTGGCATTATCCTCACTATCATGCCTCCGGTCTGGGTGGACCGGCCGGAGCGGTGCGCGCCGGAGACTGGAAATACATCGAATATTATGAGACCACACTGACCGGTAAGGGACACGAGCCGGAACTCTTCAACCTGCGCACAGACCCCGGCGAAACCAGAAACCTCGCAACTACCAACCCAACAAAGGTCGCGGCACTGCGATCACAACTCGCCGCATGGCGGGAAGC
>CAUJJL010000135.1 GCA_963205455.1 Verrucomicrobiota bacterium | reverse complement strand
TTGAACTTCGGATCCCGTGCTTCGATGACAACCAGGAACTTGTCATCAAGCCCCCTCAAAATGTGATTGGACTTGAGCACCGGATGGTAATGCATCGGCAGGCCGTTCAGAATAAACATGCCGCCAATGGTCGCGAACGCGGTAAAAAGGATCGTCAGCTCGTATGAAACCGGGAAAGCAAACATCGGACTGAAAAACGGCTTGCCGCCAACGATCAGCGGGTAGTCGTAGGCATCCGTGAAGTAGATCAGGAGCATGCCGGTCGTGAAGCCGAGGATGCCACCCATCAGGGAAATCGGAGGCACGCGCGAACGCCGGACGCCCATTGCGCGATCAAGGCCGTGGACCGGACACGGGGTGATACAATCCCAGAACTTGTACCCCGCATCACGGACTCTTTCCGCGGCATGGTAGATGTCGGGGGCCGTATCGAAAACGGCGACGAGACCATAAGGTTGAGCAGCCATCACTTGAAAGGGTTGGTGGTTGGGAGCGCGTCCGAAGAATTAATGTGCACCATGGTCACCATGACCGGAGGCGGGGGCGGGATGCCCGTGTGGATCCCCTTGTGGCATCACCGCCTTCAGTTCGGCCATGGGCATGACTGGAAGGAAGCGTATGAAGAGAAGGAAAAGGACGCTGAAGACCCCGAAGGTCCCAAAGAAAGTGAAGATCTCGACGACCGATGGACTGTAGTATCCCCAGCTCGAAGGAACGAAATCGCGTGCCAGCGAGGTCACGATGATCACAAAGCGTTCGAACCACATTCCCACATTAACGAAAATCGACAGCACCCAGACCAAGGCTGTGTTCCGCCGGATCGCCTTGAACCAGAAGAATTGCGGCGTAAGGACGTTGCAGGAGATCATGATCCAGTAAGCCCAGGCATACTGACCGAATGCACGGTTGATGAACGCAAAGCCCTCATAGGGATTCGCTCCATACCATGCGATGAAAAACTCCATGCCGTAGGCGTATCCCACCATGGTTCCCGTCGCCAGGGTGATCTTGCACATGCAGTCGATGTGGTACTGCGTGATCAGATCCTGCATGCCATAGATCGCACGCAACGGAAGCATGAGCGTCAGCACCATGCCGAAGCCAGAAAAGATCGCCCCCGCCACGAAATAGGGTGGGAAGATCGTCGTGTGCCACCCAGGGATCAAAGAAACTGCGAAGTCAAACGACACGATTGTGTGCACGGAAAGCACGAGCGGAGTCGCAACGCCCGCCAGAATGAGGTAGGCCATCTCATAGTTGCTCCAATGACGATTGGAACCACGCCAGCCCATCGCGAAGAGGCCGTAGAGGAACCCGCGCAGACGGTTGCCGGCAGCCGTGAAACGATCGCGCAGAATTGCGAGGTCAGGAATCATTCCCACATACCAGAACAGAACGGAGACCGTGCCGTAGGTAGACACCGCAAAGACGTCCCACTCAAGCGGCGAACGAAAATTCTGCCAGATGGAGTTGGCCGTCGGAATCGGGAACAGATACCAGGCAAACCAGACGCGCCCCACGTGAAACACGGGAAAGATCGCAGCGCAAACGACCGCAAAGATCGTCATTGCTTCGGCAGCGCGATTGATCGATGTGCGCCACTTCTGCCGGAGAAGACAGAGAATCGCGGAGATCAGCGTGCCGGCATGGCCGATGCCGATCCAAAACACGAAGTTGACGATGTCCCAGGCCCAGTTGACCGGATTGGCATGGCCCCAGACACCAACGCCCGTGGCGACAAGGTAAATCAGGCCGGCAACGGTAAACGAGGCGATAATCGCCGCCAGGACGAAACAAACCCACCACCACGTGGGGGTCTTGCCCTCGATGATGCCGCAAATCTTGTCGGTAACCCAGCCAAAGCTGCGGTTATTTTCGACGAGCGTTGCACGGGGAAGCACTGCCGGCTTCACCTCCTGCAGGATCGTCGGCGTGGGATAGTTGGATTCAGCCGCGTGTGCCATTAGCTAAGTCCTCCGGAGGAGAGCTTGAAACCCGTGTTGCCATGTTTCTGGCCCGATTTGCCGCCTTCGGAAGGTGGAGTGTCGTGGCCGTGACTGTGTCCATGATCCGCCGACCCGTGCTCATCATGGGCAGGGTGGTTCTTGGCTTCATATTCCTTGCGGCTGAGCGGGAGGGATGCGTAGTCCGGCATGTCAGGATTCGGATTCCGGAAGCGCCCGAGGTAGGTCGTGCGCGGTCGAACATTGAGGTAGCCAAGGACGGCATAATCTTGGTCCCGCGCCTTGGCCTTCGAAACCTCGCTATTCGGATCCTTGATGTTTCCGAAGACGATGGCATCAACCGGGCACACCTGTTGGCAGGCCGTCTTGATCGTACCATCCGGAATCTCCACCTTCGCAGAGGCACCGGCCTTCACCTTCTGGTGAATTTTTGCGTGCTCAATGCGCTGGACGCAATAGGTGCACTTTTCCATGACGCCGCGCATGCGCACGGAGACTTCAGGATTCTTCACCATCTTGACGAGTTCCGGCATACCGGAGCTGCCAAGCGGTCCCATGTAAAGCTCGTCGATCGAGCGCTTGTTCCAATCGAAGAAATTGAAGCGGCGGACCTTGTACGGACAGTTGTTCGCACAATAACGGGTGCCGATGCATCGATTATAGGCCATCACGTTGAGGCCTTCGTCATCGTGAACCGTCGCATTCACCGGACACACGGTCTCACAGGGCGCAAGTTCGCAATGCTGGCAGGCAACCGGCTGGACCACAACCTGGGGATCCTCGGGGATTTCCCTGTTACCCTCTCCGCCAAACGCCGCGGCATCCGCGCGTCCGTCGGAGTAGTAACGATCCAGGCGGATCCAGTGCATCTCGCGGCCGCGAAGCACCTGCTGCTTGCCCACGATCGGAATGTTGTTCTCAGCCTGACAGGCGATCACACACGCATTGCAGCCAATGCACGTGTTGAGATCAATCGACATGCCCCATTGGTGCACGCCCTTGTAGTCGGGAGACTCGTAGAGCGAGTTGCCACGGGGCGTGCTCGATGCAATCGCCGCAAGCGGGAGGTTCTTGTCCTTGCCCAGATTCGCGGGCGCATGGGACTCCATGCCGATGGAATTCACCCAGTCCGGATTGCGCGTGAACTCATCAAGATTCGCTTCGCGAACAATATCCCTGCCCTCCATCGACCAGTGTTCCTGGGTGTTCGCCAGGGCATATCGGCGGGAAGTAACCTCAATCTTTCCCCCCAGGGCAACGTTGGGTGCGCTCGCTGTGCGAAGCGGATAGAAATCGTGACCCGTCTTGTTGCCAATCCGCCCCGAAGTGGTGCGTCCGTACCCAAGCGGGAGAATGATCGTGTAGTCGGAAAGACCCGGCTGGATGTGCATCGGACCCTCGACAGTGCGACCATCGACAGTCACCTTTCCGATGAAGGCCATTTCCTTGCCCTGTTGGAAATCGGCAGCCTGCTTGCGCGCGACCTGCATCGGGGCGTTGCCGGGCTCGATGCCGAGTTCGCGGCCGAGCCTCGGGCTGACGAGGATCGCGTTGTCCCACGCAATCTTGGTGATTGTTTCAGGACACTCCTGCAGCCAGCCATTGTTGGAATAACGCCCGTCATCAACCTTGCCGTCGGCTACAAACCTGACTTCCAACGAATCCTTCGAAAATACCGGAGGGTTGTACCCCACCGAATTCAGGATGTTACGCAAGCCCGATGCATTCAGCCGGACCGTTGCCTTTGAATACGCAGAATCGGACAGGATACCGTCATGGAGAAATTTGCGGAAGGCGCCTTCGCCGTTTCTCAATCGGGAAATCGTTGCCTGAAGAATCGCGTGAGGGTCCGTGACCGTTTCATTGGCGAGCCGGGCAAACAGTTCCAGTTCCGTCATGCCTCCGAATAGCGGCAGGATCTGCGGCTGGATCGGAACGATGGTTCCGTCGGCAGTGCGTGCATCGCCCCAGGACTCCAGAAAATGCGTCGCGGCAATGTGCGTGGAGGACGTATGCGACGTTTCGTCGGCGTAGTAGCCATACCGAACGACGTTCGCGACTCCCTTCAGCGCCTCGGCAAACCCGAGATTGGCCGGAGCATTGTAGACTGGATTACCATTGACGATGACCAGCGTGCGAATCGATCCGCCCTTCATCGCCGAAACGAGTTCGGAGATGGACACGGGAGCGTTCTCAGCTGCCGTGACGGAAACGAAATCGATCGTGGAGCCGATGTTGCCCAACGCGGCGTTCAATGCATGAACGACCGCATGGACCGCCGCGGGAAGGTGCGGACCGGCGACCACGATTGAGGATCCGCGGTTGTCATTCAGGTCCTTTGCTACCGCGGAAAGCCATTTTTGCTTTTCCTTGAAATCGATGCCCGCTGCAAGCGGCGCAAACGTTGAGTCTCCCGTAACTGCCTGGGCAAGCGCGGCCGCAAAACCAAGCATATGGCTGCTTGCAAGACGGAGGCGGTGATCGGCCATGGAACCCGTCACCGTGAGATTGCTCTCAACCGCATAGAGGCGGTTCATGGGATCTGCCGGGCCGTTCACCTTCCGGGCCTTGGAAAAGGCGCGAGCGTAGGCAAGCGAATGCGCTTCGTTGTGGAGGAAATCGGAATCGATGGCGACGACTCGCTTGGCGCGGTCGAAGCGATAGATCGGTTTGACCTCTGCCCCAAACACCGAGCGGGCAGCCTGGATCGGCGCCTCGTTCGAAGTCGGCTCATAGACCGACCAGAGCGCACGCGGATACCGTGCGCGAAGCTTTGCGGTCAATGCAGCCCGACTGGGCGACGTCGACTCGTCGACAAGGAACGCAAGTCCACCACCGCCGTTGGTTCCGTATGAACGGGAAATACCTGCAAGGACATCACTGATCGCGGCGCTGTCGACAGCCCCACCCTTTACGGTGTGGGTTGTCGAACGGTCGGGATCATACAGGTCGAGCACCGAGGCCTGCGCATGAATCGTGGTCCCTCCGCCGTAGGGCACGTAGCTCGGATTGCCTTCAAGTTTTGTCGGGCGGCCCTGATGGGTTTCCGCGAGAAGGGGAATGGCTCCGCCTTTCGCCGGCATGGCCGTGGCGAAATAGAGGGGAAGGCCAGGGATCACACCCTCAACGGATTTCCCGTAGGGGAGAATCTTTTCCTCGGGACGCCGGCACCCGGACGCCAGGCCCATGCCGCCCAGCGCGAATGAGGCGGCCATGATCTTGAAAAAATGACGCCGGTCGACGCCATCCAGTTCGGAGGCACCGGCCGGAAACTCACGCGCAACCTGTTCCTGAAAGCCAGGCGTGGCTGCGAGTTCGTCAAGGCTGCGCCAGTAGCGGGGGCCGCTCAGTTCACGTTCCGAGGGTGCGGGATGCTGAAATTCGCGTTTCATCGATGGCAGCCGGAGCAGCTTTGCGGAGGTTGGACGTTCCAGTCGTGCACAAATTTTTTGCCGTCCTCAATCTGGCCCTGCATCCCTTTCGGATGCACCCAGTCCAGCTTGGTGACGAGTTCGGGCGAGCGTAACACCTTTTCGGGAGCCCGATGGCAGTCCAGGCAGAACCCCATGGAAAGAGGCTTCTCGTGCCGCACCACTTCCATTTGATCAACGCGCCCGTGACACTCCACACAGGATACGCCCCGAGACACGTGGACCGAGTGGTTGAAATAAACGTAATTGGGCATCACGTGGACATTGACCCATGGCACGGGATCTCCCGATGCGTAACTTGCGCGAATCGGCTCCAGTTGCGGACTGTTCGCCTTGATGATGCTGTGGCAGTTCATGCACGTCTGCGATGTCGGCACATTGGAATGCCCCGATTTCTCAACGTTGCTGTGACAGTAGCGGCAATCGATCCCGAGGTTGCCCGCGTGCAGGGCGTGACTGAACTCAACAGGCTGCACCGGTGCATATCCCACGCGAATGTATTTCGGTGTCGCGTAGTACGTCGTAGCAGCGGTCACAATCCCGCCCAGGACCACCAGATAGATCACAATCTGAAGGGGCAGCCGATTGGCCGACTTCGGAAACAGTTTCGACATGGTCGGAATTTCTCCTCTTGGGTGGTTATTCGGCGCTACACCGAGTCCGACTTCCGCGCGACCGCCCGTGAATCGGGCTGGATGGAAAATGGAAGCACTTTGTCATGCTCGGCTCCCTTTGAGGAGAAGGCTGGGGAGTTCGGGGACAAACGTGCCAGAAGCGCAGGGGCTGTTCCAGCGGCAGCAAGGAGCGCGACAAGCTTGCCAAAAAATGTTTTTCGCGAGGAAGGGTTAGTCACAGTACGTCAGCGAATTGGTAAAGAGCTGCGAATCGAAGGAAGCAGCGGGTGGAATGTAAACCAAAAATTCCCCATCTCTTCGAAGAAAGCGCAAGCCATAAGCTGAGGCAGGGGTTTCGTCCGCCGCCACTTATTCAATTCGGAATGCTCGCAAGGCTCGTCCACCCTGCGGAGATCCGTTCAGGCACGCGGTTGTTTGACCTCAGGCCACAAACTGTCCATCGCGCATCGAGAGAATATGATCACATCGATTTGCAATTTCAGGATTGTGCGTCACGAGCACGATGGCCTGTCCATTTTCCTTCGCGAGCCGCGTCAATAGGTCAAAAACAACGGCTGAATTCTTCACGTCCAGGTTTCCCGTCGGTTCGTCGGCAAGAATGATCGCGGGCTCATTGGCGAGCGCGCGGGCAATCGCCACGCGCTGCTGCTCTCCGCCGGAAAGCTGCGTGCCTAGGCGATGGGTCTTTTCGCCCAACCCGACCGACTCAAGGAGAAACTGCGCCCGTTCCGACATCTTCGCAGGAGTCAGCCGTACCAGTTTTCTCATCGGCATCATCACGTTCTCCAGGGCCGAAAACTCGAGCATCAGAAAGTGAAACTGAAAAACGAACCCGATGTGCTCGCCTCGGGCCGCCGTCCTGGCCTCATCCAGGGTGTTCGACATCAACCGGCCGTTTATCCATATCTCACCCTTGTCGGGTCGATCGAGCAGGCCAAGCAAGTACAACAGCGTGGATTTTCCGCATCCCGACGGCCCGACCACCGCATAAACCTCGCCTCGGCGGGCCTCAAAGGAGACTCCTCTCAACACATGCACCCTTCCCTCGCCCTGCCCGAGATGGCGGTGCAGACCGGAGCAGCGAAGGACAATGTCGTCGGTTGTTGTCGATGCCATGGCGATTCGGGTCAGTTACTGGGCAGTGCCGCGAATGACATCGCCCGGTTCAAGTCGCGCCGCCCTCCGTGCCGGCACAAGGCTCGCCACCATTACCATGACGACGGAAATTCCCACCGCTGAAACATAGTGCCACAAAGACCTCGACACCACAAAATGATCCGAAGTGAAAATGCCCCGGATTCGTATCGGCATTCTTGATACAGCCTCTGTAACTCCCCAACCAAGGCCGCTTCCCAGAATCGCCCCGATCGTCAGCACGATCGCCGCCTGCCAAAGGAATATGCGGGTGATGTCCCTGCGGGTATATCCCATCGAACGAAGGATCGCGATGTCCTTCGTCTTCTCCATGACAATCAAGGCAAGCGTATTGTACATGGCCAACCCGGCAATCAGGGTGAAAACCGAGACCGTGATTGCCGTTGAAATTCGCAGCGCACGAAAAACATCCAGCCAGGTCTTTTCGCGCTTCTGCCAGGACGTCACGCTGTGCTCCAATACCGATTGCATCCGCGCCGCGTCCTCAGGCGCTCGTTCACGATTGTACAGATCAACCTGTATGAACGACGCGCCCGTCGCCTTCCTGAGGAGGGATCTTGCCTCCCCCATGTGCATGAAAACGCGAACCTTGTCGATGTCGCCGATCCCCGTTTCATAAACGCCTGCCACCCGGTATCTGCGCTGCTCCGTTCCGGCCTTCAACAGCACCGAGTCGCCAACCTGCACTTGAAGTCGGTCCGCCAGCCCCACGCCCAGGAGGAGTCCCGTGGGATTGTCGCGAAATCCCGCCAGGTCCCCGCGTACGATCTGTCTCGCGAGATCCGACACGGAAAGATGATCGGCAAGATGGATGCCATAGACCCGAGCCTCGTCAGACTTGAAGCTGGATCGAATGTCCGCGGATCCGTAAACGACCTCGGAGATTCCCGCGACGTTGGCAAACTGCCTCAGCGCCTTGACGACAAGCTCGGGTTCTTCAATGCCTTCAATGTATCGCACGCCGTCCTTGAGTTCGATGGTGTAACCCGCGGTCTCGCTGCCACTGCCCACTTCCATGGTGCGGATCGTCGGCTGAATGCGATCCTCCACACGAATTGCACCGTTGGTACCAAGCACCGTGCGAATGAAAAACTCCTCGAATCCGGTCGTTGTTGACTGCGTGACAATGAATAGCCCCACCCCGAGAACAATGCACGCAAGGCTCATGAGCATCGCACGACGGCGAGCGGTCAGGAATCTCAGCGCAATGCGAAACGTCGTCGACATGCCAGGGTGAGCGTGATCCAGGATCCTC
>CAUJJL010000134.1 GCA_963205455.1 Verrucomicrobiota bacterium | reverse complement strand
CCCCATAAACACAGAGCACTCGGTCCCAACCTCCGGTAGCGCATTCCCTATACCACCCGAAAAGGCTATGCCATTCGAGCCGACGGAGGTAACATTAAACTGGACGCGCTTGTTCTCCCAAAGCAGATAACCAAGCTGTCCGACAAAGAATGTGCCCCCCGTCAGTGTGAATGTTCCCGCCGTATCAGAGGCGCGCACCGTCAAGGTCCCTTTTGCTTTCCAGTCTCTCCAGAACTGGCCGGACTTCGGGCGTGCGGTCCCATCAAACAAGCTGTTCCCCATGTTTGGATTGCCAAAACTATAGGGTTCTCCCCCGGAACCAGGATCACCAATAATATTTCCAATAAAGGAATAGTTCCGCGTAAATCGATTGAGTGAAACCTTTGAAGTCCGCAACGTTCGGCCAAAATTTGTTCCGTGAATCCAATTTCTAAAGAACGTATCTTCTGATGCCCCTCCAAAGTATCCATCTGATTGGATACTGCGAGTAACGTTACCTTCATACAAATTGAACGAATTATGTGGCCCATGATTTGTATTGAGCGCTCCACCAACCGGACACTCGAGAAAATTATAAGCGAATACATTTCCTGTCGAACTCGAATTAACTTCAACCGCGGGCGCCACATCTAACACAATATTGTCCTCAATAAGACTCGAGGATACGCATCCAAAGAGTATTCCCGCTCCATTCGATCCCCCTGTCTTGCGATCACGGATCAAGCAGGCTCGGATTTCGCAATTCAACGAGTCCGTCAAGAATACTCCATAATTATTAGTATTCATTATCTTTACGCTCCTAATCCAGCAACCAAAACACTGATCATAAATAATTGGGAATATCATCGACCCCTTTGCGCCATCAATGCAAAGCTCTTCGATCCCAACAAAATCACATTGCAATTGCGCAACATTGACCCTACCGGACAGCCCAGCGGGAGGTGCATAGTGGAGGGATGGGGAAAATGAAAGAGTTGTTCCTGTTTTTCCCGTAATTCGTGCCTTCTGATTCCTAATCCGATTGTAGCCACCGACAGAAACAGTTGGAACGTAGCCCGCCAAAATGAGTTCGTCAGAGATGACATTCTCGAACGAAATCTTAATGATCTGGCCAACGGAAAATGCAGATGTGTTTGCGATTGTTAAACTCGAACTCCCCTTCGAAAGTCCGGAAGATATTTCATTGCCGGATGCTGGCCATGCCCACTGATAATCACTCCCCGAGCCCACGCTGAAAGCCGTATTCGTTCGCACATCCAGTACCGTTGCTTCCATGCCAGCGCCACGCACGGAAATGCCATCCTTGTCGGGCCCGATATAGACGGGTGTATCAATCCGGTAGATACCTGCAGGAAGAAAGACCACATCGCCCGCCTTTGCCGCATTCACTGCAGCCTGTATTGCCGCAGAAGCATTCGTCGCACCTGTCTTGTCCGCATGGTACGGCGCAAGGGTCACATCCACGAGCTTCGTGCGGTTCGGGATCCCCCCCGGCACTCCCACCGCGACATTGGCCGTCCAGTCGACCCGACGTGCAGCGGGAAGCAGTTCACCATGAACGGCGCTTGCGAGACCGACGGCCGCAACAAGAGACCTGCCAGCCATTAAGAGTTGTGATTGCACCGCCGTTCTTTCTGCCTCACACCTCCGAAGCAGGCCTGATTTTCCGGCAGAAACAATCTTTCCGAGCAATGCAGCGGCGGGCATGAAAAAGGTCATCAGTCCTTGATCGTACCTTTCCGCAGCGGGATAAGGGTCGGCCCAAGTTCCCGATCCAAGCGGTGACTTGATCAATCTTTGCATGATGTTGTCTATTCGATTGATCCGCGCCAATTCCTGCACGAACTCATGCCTTCGCCTTTCCGTTTTTACCACACTTTGACACACGTCTCGCCACCGTTCTCATTCAGAACCGTCGCTACCCTGCGACACGTTTGCGGCAGTTGCAACCTTACGCGCTTCCAGGAACCAGCGCAGGCGCCGCGCCACATCCTCGCTGAAAAGCTCTGCTCCTCTCGCATTGAGGTGCTGTGAATTATAGAAAAAGTCACGGTTACTGCACAGGGGAGAATCGCTGTAGTCCCAGAATTCAGCCCCATACGTTTCCGCAAGCTCACGAAAATGTCGGAAAATCTCTCCACGATTCCTTTCCAGACGCTGCATCTCCACGTACTCGGGAGCGAAGATCAAAATCATTATGGCACCCTTTTTCTGGGCAAGGCGCAGGCATCGCTCAAGTGATGCCAAACCTTTGGCCTCTATCCGATAGCTCACTCCATTCGGCAAGCTCTTTCTAAAATTTTCAAAATCCTGGCCCCACTGCTCATATCGTGGGTTGAAGCCATCAAAATAGTCCTGAGGCCCCTGCACTCCGAACCATCGCATTACTCCAAGAGCCCAGGTAAAGCGCATGTCCGGTACGGCATATCCGTATAGGGGAATGTGGCGCCATTTCCAAACCTGAGGATCAATCTCATGCAGAGTCTGATACAGTGCATTGTTGGAGAGATAGGGAAGATAGGCACCCGGATCATAAATCTCTCCCGGCTTGGTAGCCTCAAGGCTGAAGCTTTCCAGATTCTGCAGGATGACAGCCGGGGCCTTATTCCTGGCAAGATAGGCATCGAGGATTCCTGCCTGAACATCGATCTGGATACCATTCATTCCCAGGTTGTACGCGGTCAATCCGGTTTCTCCAGCAATGATACGTGGATCGTAGTGGACAAGCGCACGCGATGACCCATTGATGATTATTTCGCTATTTACATTCCCACTCGTCCAGGCATTTATTGCGCCAAACTTTGATGTGGTAATTTTTCTAAGGCCCGCCGAAACCCCCAATTGAATTCCATAGGCGATCGTCACCAGAAAGGCGAAAAACAACAGGATCCGCCCAACTCCCCGCGTATTCCGTCGTAGTGAGCCCATACTTTGCCCATCCTGGCCTTCAGCCCTAAACTCAACCGTTTCCATTTGTCTAGAATTGAAAATAGATAAACTGGGCAGACTGATAAACCCCGAATAGTATAACAAATACCACTACGGAGGCATAGGCCGGCCAGCGAGCCACGCTCGGGAGCGAGACAAGCTTTTGGGATACCCTCCAGCGGTTCTCTGCATATTGTAGTCCCTCCAACAGCGCGATGCCCAAAATGGCCGCCGGAAAGTGTTTCAATTGGAAATTCTGCGTCTTGATCGCACCAAGATCCCAGCCCGCGAACAAGTGCGTAAATATATACCATGCATCCGAGAAGGTTGCCGCCCTGAACAATATCCAGGTGACTCCGATCAAAATAAATGTGGTAATCCACATCACAAATCGCCGGGGGAGCGTTGCATGTCCCAGCCCGAACACCCCCATGCATCGGTCCCTGAAGTCCTTGGTCATGCCGCCAAATACCAGATAGACGCCGTTCAGCAGCCCCCAGGCCACATACGTCCACGCCGCCCCGTGCCACAGGCCGCTGACTCCAAAGGTGATCAGGATGTTGCGCACCCATTTCGACCTGGCGACCTTGCTCCCGCCGAGAGGAAAATACACATAGTCCCTGAACCAGGTTGAAAGCGAGATGTGCCAGCGACGCCAGAACTCCGATATCGAGGTGGATTGATAGGGGCGATCGAAATTCTCCATCAGCTTGAACCCGAGCACCCGGGCACTCCCGATTGCGATGTCCGAATAACCGGAGAAATCACAATAGATCTGATACGCAAAGAATACCGTGGCAATCGTGAGCTGCAGCCCATTGTGGTGATGGGGCGCCGCATAGACGTCGTTCACATACAGCGCCAGACGGTCGGCGACCACCAGCTTCTTGAAAAACCCCCATGCCATGCGTCGGAGTCCGCTGACGACGCGGTCATGATCGAAGCCGTGTACTTCATGAAACTGATGCAGCAGGTTCTGGGGCCGCTCGATCGGACCTGCCACGAGTTGCGGAAAAAACATCACATAGGTCGCATAGGTGATGAAGTCCCTCTCGGCCTTCTGTTCTCCCCGATACACTTCAATGACATAGCTCAGGCTCTGAAAGGTATGAAAGGACAGTCCAATGGGCAGGATGATCTTGAGCGCCGGCTCCCACACGGGCCACCCCGCCGCTGTCGAGATCATCGCGAACGTGTCCGTGAAGAAGTAGAAATACTTGAAGACAAAAAGGATCAGGCAGGTCACCACGATGCTGATCCAGAGCAACCGCTTCTTCCTGGGTCCCGCACTCCTCTCGATCCAGATGCCCGCAAAATAGTCGACCAGGATGGTCGTGAAAAGGATCAGGATGTACGCCGGGATGAACGCCATGTAGAACCCGCAGCTCGCAACAAGCAGCAACGGCGTCTTCAGGCTCCTGGGAACCAGGAAATACAGCGCACAGACAACCGGAAAGAAGACCGCGAACTCGAGGGAGTTGAAGAGCATGAGGAAATCGCCTCTCAGGCAAAGACCGCCCGGTAAAGGCGATCCGAAATCGAGGACCCGCGACGGAGGCGCACGGTGCCCTCAATCGCAAGTGTCATCAGTACGGTCGTCACGGCCATCCAGAAGTAGAACGGCAGCGACCACGGCGCGGGGCGGCCCACGATCCGAAGGATGACCTGCAGAATCCCGATCTGCAGGATGTAGGCCAGCAGGGAGTATTGCCCTAGCACAATGATGCGGCGCACCACCCAGGCCTGCACCGAAACGCACTGGCCAGCGGCCAGCGCAAAGAAGACGGCGAGGGTGGCACCGAGCAACTGCACCTCAAAGACATGGCCCCACCGTAACGCGACAATCTCGTAGGCGACAAAGGCACCCCCAAGAGCGAACAGGCGGCCGCGGCCGCCAGCGAAATGTCCGAGTCCCACAAAGGGCGCTGCCGCCGCCCCAAGCACACCCGCCATCAGCAGATTCAGATTCCCAGGGGAATACCCGCTGCGATTGAGCGCAGCAGTCCCTGCAACGCCGACCACTGCCGCAACAAGTAGCGACCAGCGTCCCCAGGCATGCAGCGCAAGGACGACAGGTGACAGCACAAGAAAATAGCCGATCGGCAGCAGCACTTCAAAAATCGCGCTGCGCCCGGATCCGATGACGAAGATGTCAAAGGCATTGGCGCGCATGATCGCGAGCACATCGAGGGGATGCAGGTGCTTGACCAGAGCCAGTCCGGCAAGGTTGAGAAGCGTGAAGATGAGGATCAGCCGCACACCGCGGCTGATGAGCCTGATATACATCTTCCGCCGGTTCTCTGCATAACGCGCCGGATACAACGCTATCACGAGATAGCCCGTGATGAAGATGAACGACGGCGGCAG
>CAUJJL010000133.1 GCA_963205455.1 Verrucomicrobiota bacterium | reverse complement strand
AAACTCGCGGAGATCGTGAGCAACGGGCACAAGGTGGTCATCTTCTCGCAGTTCGTGATGTTGCTGGATCGTGTGAAACTGGCGCTTGCACAGAGTTTTCCCGATCTTCCCCGCTACGAACTCACGGGAATGACAATTGATCGCCAGAAACCCGTGCAAGGCTTCCAGAATGCGCAGGGATCCGCGGCGATGCTTGTATCCCTGAAGGCGGCAGGCACCGGGATAACGCTGCATGCGGCGGACTACGTTTTCCTGCTCGACCCTTGGTGGAATCCCGCGGTTGAAGCGCAGGCGGTGGACCGTGTTCACCGCATTGGACAAAAGAGCACCGTGTTTGTCTACCGCATGGTGACCGGGGGTACGATCGAGGAGCGCATTGAGGTGCTTAAGGCCTCGAAGCGCGACCTCTTCGACAAACTCGTCGGAGGCCTCGGTGGCGACTTCGATTTGAGCCAGCACTTCACATCACTCCAGGAACTGACGCAGTTGACCAGCGGCGTCACCGACCCGACGGAAATTTCCGCTTGAGTTGGATCTTGGGCGGTTTCGAGCCGCCCGAGGGATCTGTTGTCGGCGCAGCCACACTGCTGCCGTCGATCCATTCCCCGGTGATGAATACCTCCTTGGCGTCCTGGGGAATTCCGCATTCGTTGCGTTGAAGCTGTTCAACAATGAGGTCGATCGCTGCGGCGCCAACGACCTCCGGCTTTTCCACCACCTGGGTAAGGCGGACCTCCCGGGGCATGCCGGCCACGCAAAGTGAAACCAGACCGAGATCGCGGGGCACCGATAACCCCATGGCCCTGGCCCATGCGTAAACAGGGGTCCCTCCAAACAGGATGGCGTCTGGGCGATAGCGCTTCATCCACGTCTGAAATCGCCCCTCGTTGCTTGGATCGATTTCAAGCATCGCTGGCGATGCGGATCTTCCCGATTCAGAATGCCAGGCAGAAAATGCACCCTGCCAGCTCCGCAGAAGGCGCTCGCGAAGTGCAGGGGTGTTGACCAGACCGACGCGTCGGTATCCGCGAAGCTGCAATTCCTTGAGTGCGATCACGACATTGTCGAAGTATGCGGGCGATGCGCGGTGTAGGGACGCGACGTTGAATGTGTATCCGATGGTGGCACAGGAAAACCGTTCCCATGTGAACTGGAGTTCGACTTTCGCCTCAACCGGGAAGATGAGAAGGCCCTGGATGCCCCGAGCCTGCAAGACTCCATCGAGACGCGAAATTGTGAGCCCTGGAATGGTCGCCGAAAACTCCTCCAAAGTGTAGCCGAGTTCGCCTGCCCGGGCAGCAGCTCCCTCGTAGAATCTCAGTCGTGTGGGGTCTCGTTTGGCGATCTCCGCGGACCAGGTCGTGATGCCTGCAATGATCGGCTGGCCCTTGGATGTACGGTTCGAGCGAATGCGGGCCATCAGCGTGGAGACGGCAGGATGAGGACGATAACCGACCTTGGCGGCCATTGCCTGGATGCGTCGTCGCGTCGACAGAGAGATACTTGCGTGATTCCGCAGGGCAAGAGAGACTGTGGCAGGGCAGACACCCAGCTTTCGAGCGAGGTCGGCAATGGTGACTGACTGGATCTTTGCCACGCTGGCAACGAAGCAGAGCGGCAACCGACAGGCAATCGGATCCGTCGCGACGGCTTACACCGAATATTTCCGGATGACCTCTGCGTTTACCTCGATTCCAAGACCAGGACGGTCTGGAATCGCCATCCAGCCGTCGGCTCCGAGCGGAAGGGCATGGAAAATCAGTTCGGAGCGGAAGGGATGATCCGAACAGTCATACTCGAGCATGGGTTCGACGGGATTCAGGCACAACGAACCTGGTGGCAACGTGGCAAGCAGCTGGAGCGAGGCCGCCAGGCAGATGCCGGAGCCCCACACATGAGGAACAAGGCGCGTGTTCCAACACTGGCAAAGCGCCACAATTTTTTTCAATTCGGTAAAACCGCCCGACGAACATATGTCGGGCTGGAGGATGTCGAGTGCTCCGGTGCTGATCCAACGACAACAGGCGTGTTTCCCGAGCAAGCCCTCTCCCGCGGCCAGGCTGGTGATTCCGAGATTGCGCAGCAACCGATAGCCTTCGATATCCTCGGGGTTGAGCGGCTCTTCAAAGAAATGCAGTCCGCAGTCGGCCGTCCGCTGAAGGATCTCCCGCGCCACGGGAACCGCATAAGCGCAATTTGCGTCCGCCATGAGACGAATATCCGATCCCAGCGCTGCCCGCACCGCCCGTACATTCTCAATGTCTTCGCGCGGCCCGAAACCCAGTTTCAGTTTCATGGCCCTGAAACCGTCCGCAACATGCCGCCTCGCCTCTGCAATGCCTTCCTCCGGGTAACGCGCGTGCCTGCGCCGATAAAAGCCAGTGACGTAGGGCTCGACACGTTCGCGGAATCGTCCACCGAGCAGCCGGCTGATCGAGAGGCCGGATTCCTTACCGAGCAGATCCCATAATGCGATATCGATTCCGCTCAATGCGTTCACAACCGCACCACCTTGCCCGTAAGGACGTGTCAGATTGTAGAGTTCCTCCCAGATCACCTCGACGTCCAGGGGCGAACGTCCGTTCAGGCGCGGCACATACACATTGCGGATGATCTCTGCGGCGACCTGTGGTGACTGCAATCCGTGGCAAAGGCATTCCCCCCAACCCGAGATGCCCCCGGACGATTGCACCTCGACAAGCACCGAGCTGCGATGAGTGACCCATCCCTGCGAGAAGGCAAATGACTCGGCAAGTGGGGCGCGTACGACATGGACCAGGATTCGCTCGATGTGTGTGCTCATCAGTAATCGGCCGGATTAAAATATGCGCGGAAGCGGGTGAACCGGGATCCCGCGATGGTGAAGACATTGCAGCCTTCTGCGTAGCCATGGGTTCCGTCCTGGCGCGTGTAGTGAAATCCGAATTCAACCACGATGTCGTTCCCATTCTCTACTGTCCGGCGAACTTCGATCCGCATCGCCTTGTATGTCCCCATGATCTTCCTGTAAAATGCGGCGATCTCCCGTCGACCATTAAACTGGCAGCCAGGCGCGGTGAAGACGGCATCGTTGTCGAAATGCTCGAGCACCGCGTCCAAATCACCCCTGGATTCCGCGTCCCAGTAGGCACGCGCGATTTTCAGCAAAGGAGAAGAATTCATGGTGTTTCTTGAATTGGAAATGGGCGCAGGAAGGAGAAGGTCGGGTGCTGCAAACGATCAGGTCATGATAAAGCCGCAGGTGGCATTGAGTCCCTGTCCGGTCATGCAGGAACTGTCCTCTGAGCAGAGAAACGCGATAAGCGCGGCGACCTCCCCAGGATTCGCAAAGCGGTGCATCGGGGCGGCATTCTCCCATGCAGCCCGCACCTCCGCCCTAGAACGTCCCTCCGCGGCGGCGTGCATGTCCATCACCTGCTCGATGCGGTCGCCTTCGATTGGTCCAGGGCAGACCGCGTTCACCCGGATCCCAAATGGCGCCAACTCGAGCGCGAGTGTTTGGGTCAGCCCGAGCATGGCCCATTTGGTGCAGACGTAGTCCCCGCGGAAGGGGAGCCCCCGACGGCCAACGTTGCTCGAAAGATTGCAGATGCGGCCTGAGCGTCGGGCCTCCATGTGGGGAATCACCTCGCGGCTGACCAGCATCGTTCCGGTGATGTTGATAGCAAACGTGCGGTTCCAATCTTCGAGTTTCATGTCCTTCACCCGTTGGCAAACTCCATTGAAACCCGCGTTGTTCACCAGAATGTCGATGGCACCGTCGCACCACACCGCCGCGGCTTGGACCCCCGCGACGACTTCGCCTTCCTTTGTCACATCGCACTTCGCGGCACCCGTGCGCACTCCATGCCTTGAAAGGAGCTCGAGCGTCGCATCGGCGGGATCGCGATCGAGAATGAAGACGTTGGCTCCTTCCCGAGCAAATTCCGTCGCTATCACGCGACCGAGTCCGGCGGCGCCTCCAGTGACGATCAGGTTCTTGTTGAGAAAACGACAGGGGCCGATGGGAGTGCTCATGGTTCAACCGATTTTGCAGGACGGGTGGCGCTGAAAGAGTTCGTAGTCATGTGCGGGCAGGAGGATGGCATTCTGCCGCCGCAGCCAATGGTAGCCGTCGAGCACCTCGGCGAGATTTGTCCGGTAGCCGAGGGGGATATTCTGCTCAATGTGCTCGAAGAGATAGAACGCGTCTCCGACAATGATGACGGTTCCAAGAGCAGTCGGCACCCTGACGACCATGTGCCCGGGCGAGTGCCCTCCGGTCCAGTGCATTGTTATGCCTGGAGCAATCTCATGGCGATCCTCAGCCAATATCAAATGCTCGCGTCGTCCCGCGAGCCAGTCGAGTGGACCGCGAGGGAACCCAACCTCGGGACATCCGGCTTCATTTCGTGGATCCCGGACATAATTCCAATCGCGAGCTGGAACATGGAATTGAGCCCGACGGTAGAGTGGCGCGTTTACGTAGTGATCGAAATGCAGGTGGGTCAGAGCGACGGTATCGACATCGTCGGTGACAAGCCCGAAGTCCGCGAGGAGATCCGCGGTGTTTCGACTGGGACCAAGATGCTTCCATCTGACTCTGTCGGCAGTGGTGTAGGTGGCGTCGATGCCATCCATGCCGGTATCGACCATGATGGTGCGTCCTTCGCCGCGCACGAGGAAACCGGCCAGGCAGATCTTCACTGGATCGTGGCGTCCATAGGCATGGTCAAATACAGTCGTGCCCGGAGCAAACCAATCGGCGTATTTGAGGATATGGACGGTGTACGAGCTCATGCGGGGATCACTATCGGGAAGGCAGGCAGGGTTGCTCAGGACCAGCAGCGCGCTTCCGCTTTCGGATCAATGCGAACCGACTGGGGCGCCCTTGATTTGGTGGAAAGAAAATTTGCATAGCCGATGATTGCGCACGCGACGATCAAAACGACGATTCCTCCCATCATCAGACGCAGCGGCCCCGGCGCGTTTTTCCATTCGCCCGTGAAGAACCCGAGTCCGTTGCTGGCGATAAGAGACAATCCCAGAAGCATGGGCCAGCCAATGACTGGTCCGATATTCCCCATGAGTGCGGCGCCTTGTCCGTAGATGCCCAGGGATCCAAACCAGAGCAGGGCGGAAACGACAGCCCAGCGATAGGCCTTGCCGCTGCCGGGTGTGGCGAAGCTGCCCCACGTTCGGTTCCTCCACAAGCGGAACATCGCAAAACCCGCATTCATGAGGGTCGCTCCAATGAGAACGACGACCCATGCGGCAAGGGCGGAATTCCGGGTTACCGCACCTGCGCGAACGGCGGCATCGGCGATCGGTGCCGCACTTGAGAATCCTACGTTGATCAATGACGACAGGACTCCGGAAGTGACGGCAATTGCGAGTCCGGTCCTGACTGATTTCGCCGCACCGGAATTCGCTCGTGCCGTGGAATTGATCTCCGCCCGTTCACGCCGGGCACCGGCAACTCCGCAAATTGCGACTCCAGCCAACATCACCAGGACTCCTGCTATCACAAAGGGGATCGCCGGATTGTTCGCGGCACCGTCCATCTGGGCCAATGGAATCAGCGAGCCTGCGGCACCGGCAAGACCCATCACGATGCCATACGTGATGGACACCCCAACATAGCGCACACTCACGCCGAAAAGCATGCCGCCAATACCCCAGAGGAATCCAAAGAGCATGGCTGTGGCTTTCACATTCAATGGAGCGGCGGCGATCACCGCGATCAGGTCAGGAACGGCGATCGTTGCCCAAATGATGGGAAACAATAGCATGCCCACGACCGAGTGAATCAGCCACCACGCCTCCCATGGCAGGGGATTCATATATTTCATTCCAAGACCGAAACTGCCGAGGAACAGGCTGGCCACGATCACGAGAAACAGGGGAAGAAGCAGGCTACTCATGGTTTAATGGGGGGGGCGCGGCGATAATCAGGTTTTGGGGAAGTCCGGTTTCATCGTGCGCCAAACGTCATCCGATGTGACCCGACAGGCAGCGTGAACCAGCGGACTGCCGTATCTGAGGCACCGATCGGGCGGCCATCAATCTTGAGGCTTGTGCTTGCCGAGGTGCCCAGGCTTTCAAGATCGACTTTGACCAACATTCCAGAGGGAACGACTGTTGTCAGGCTGGACCCATCCTCATCGGCGGACCAGGTGACATGGAGATCGCCAAGCGGGCTTGGCGTCACTGTTCCGATATTCTGGAGCGTTGTGGGCACCCGGCGGATCCGGACTTCACGCATCCCTGGCGATACCGGCTCCACGCCCCCGATCCATCGAGTGAGGGCCATGGGGAAAATGCCGCATTCGCCCTGGGCGTCGGCGCGTGTGGCCTTTTCCCAGAAACCGCGGCGCATCGTTCGATCGAGATACCATTCCTCCCAAAGCGTGCCACTTCCTTCCTTCAACTGGTGACCAAAACGCGTCTCGAGCATCGCCACTGCGTCATCGGTATGCCCCGAATCGCATAGCGCACGGAATGTCCAGTAGGCGAATAGTGAGGTCACGGGAACGATGTCGCGATCCGGCTTAAGAATGCTGGGTACAATGGTCCGCCGTTGTTCCGGCGTGGCGATGTTCGCGGCAATCGCTATGGCGTTGGCGTGCTCTGAGATTCGCTCCGATTGTTTGCCCTCGACCAACGCGTCGACAAAAAGGGCGCGGCGTGGATTCCAGAAACGGCTGCGGAGCACTTCCCTGATCTGTGCGGAAGCTTTCCGGCAAGAGTCATCATCCGGCGCACCCAGCCATTCAAGTGCTTCGGCGTAGTCGTCGAGCGCAAGCGCATAGAGTGCATTGACGACAAAATTTGCGCCTCGCCGATCGAGATTGGAGTGATCGATCCAGTACGGGTAGGGAGGATCTGAAATCAATCCGGAGGATTCGGTGAGTTCGGCCAGCCTGCGCATGACACGTCGGGCAGTTGGCAGTAGCTTCGCCGTGGACTCTCGGTCGCCCGTAAAGAGAAGATAGTCATGCCAGCCCGTCACCCAGAAAAATTGGGCATCGAAGAAGGGCATGAAGCGGCCATCGGTTATGGGCGCGTAAGCACCCAGCGCCCCGTTGGGCTCCTGTTCCTGCGCGTTCTGGATAAGGTACCGACGTTGCAGGTAAGGGTCACCAAACGCGGCGTAATTTCCCCGGGCGGCGTAATAGGAGGTCTGCGAATATTGACGACGTTCCCGGTAGTTGTCGGTGTAGGCGTCCGTGGTTATGACCTCTATGGTCTTGGCTCCCGCTTTCCAAAAATCCTCCAACCATGGGTTTTCCGGCGACTTAAATCTGCCGGGCCGCTTCCACGGATAGTCGACCTGAGTGATGCCGGCGAAGTGGATGTTCACCGGAGCGGTCGCACCGCGGACGACAATTGCAAGATAGCGGGCGGGCTTGAAGAAAAATGCCTCCCACTGCTGCCGATGTCCGGAGAGGACGAGGCGATCTGCCGCGAACGAACTGAGCACGGTAGGATTGAAGTTTCCTCCGAGCAGGAAGGGTGTGCTGAGGACATCTATGATCGCCCCGGCGGGACCTTCAATGTCGAGCCGGGGATGTGCACTATACACCGAGCCAAAATCAAATAATAGAAATTGGCTTTGGCCCAGAGTGTTCCGAAGGACGAGTGGGGCTTTGCCCTCGCGATAGAGGTCCAGCCCTTCAACTCCGGCAGATTCGTTTTGTTGCTTTCTGAGCGATGGAAGCTTGAGCAGAGGCAGGCGATCGAACCGAAAGAAAGCGGGGTCGCCGGAATCGGGCAGCTTCAGGACAGCGGTATCCTCCAACGCTCCTTTCATGATCACGTGTGACGCCATTCGAATGTTCTCCGAAAGCATCGGCAGGTCGCGCGGAACGAGTTCGACCCATGGAGGGGTGATCGCCTGTGGGACATAGTCGGCCTGTGGTGCGGGCCACCACGATTCCCCAATTGGGCGTTGTTCGAGTGCCGGAGTCACTCCACCTGGGATGATTGACAGGGCAGCAGGCCAGCGCGAGTCGTCGAAGTCTGGCATCATCCATTTGTCCAGGGCTTTTCTCAGATCAACGATATCCAGGTAGGCATCATGCCAGTGATTCAGGCGCGGAGAACCACTGTCCCAGGACGGATCGCGTATCGCTTTCCATTGTCCGTTGGTGCCCAGAATGCGGGATTCATTTCCCAACCTCATTTCGAGCTGCGCCAGCAGACCCGGGCGCGTCACGTTGTGGTATGGCCTTGCAATACCTGTGTGGTGGAAACGGATTGCGAGGAGATTTCCTCCGGAGTGGAGGAAATGGGCAATGTCGATTGCGTCGTAGGATTGGTGATGCGCAGCACTTCGGGCGGGACCACGTGCCACAAATGTTCCGTTGACGAACAATTGGTAGCGGGTGTCGGCCGTGATATAGAGGATTGCTCGGTCCGGCACGTGAGGTAAATCAAAGGACCGGCGGGCCACCATCATGAGATTCTCTCCTGAAATCGCGTCGGAGGAAGCGATCCAGTGAGCTTCCCATTTCGCCGGACCTGCCCGCTTGCCAATGTCCGGAACGGAAGGCGCAGCAGCTGCATTTGGAGCCGGAGCCGCCTGTCCGCGGCATGGGACGAAAATCGGAGCGAACAGGCCCAGCAGAAGCGCTGCAGAGCCACAAGAGATCAACGCTGCAAACGATGGGTGATGGCGAGAGGACGACATCGGCATTCTGAACGATGGTTGCGAGACGGGTATCGGAGGCATTGATCAGAATGTACCCTTGATGCCAAAGGTCCACAATGCCCCGAAGTTCTGACGCTGGCGAAGACGGGCGTATTCCGGCGTGGCCGTTCCGTATATTTCCCTGTCCACGGGTTCGTCAAAAAGGTTGTTCATGTTGGCATACACCGTGAACGTTTTGTTCAGGAAATATTCCGCGCTGAAGTCCACGATCAGGCGTGGAACGTCCCAGTTGTAAGCATCCGTAGGGATGCTGCGTCCACTGGCTATGGGGCCCAGCCGCTTGCGTCCGGTATAATTCCAGTTGATCCGCGTCGTGAACCGTTCGCGAGACAGGCTGATCCCCCAATTCGCGGTTCGTGGGGTATAGCCGGTGAAGCTTCCGGAGGTGTCGTCCGTTATACGTTGAGAGCTTAAATTTGCAAATACCCGAATTCCTCGCGCCCAATCGGGAAGGAAATTGAGTGCCTGCTTGTAGTTCAAGGCGACGCCCGTGGAATGGACGGTGTTGGGGATGTTGTATTGGGTGCTTACGTCGTAGTCACCATAGAGCGTGGGGTTGATCGAATACAGGCTGAGAAACTCAGGGGTGGCTCGAAAGACCGTGGAACCGAAGAGGTTTTCGCAATCCCGCTGGAAGGCGCTGACCGACAACAGGCCGACCGGTTCAAAATAGTATTCCAGGGAAACCTTGGTGGTTCTAGCTGTCCATGCCTTGATCGATGCGTTGCCGATTGTGATGCGATTCGTCGGGCCGGGAGGGTTTTCGGTATTGGGAAGCGTGGCGCTGCCTCCGTACTGATTGAAATCAGGCCTGCCCACGGACCAATAGTATCCGATGCGTGCGATGAGATTGTCCCGTATCGTATAGTTTGCATTGATGCTTGGGAACCACCGCAAGTATTCCTTCTTTGCATGTAAGCCCCTCTCGATGTTCGTCAGGTGCGCGGCTTCAAGCGGATCGGTGGTGATCGGCACGGGCTGCCCGTTTGCCCCGAGGATGACGTTTCCCGCGGAATCGCGTTGAAAATTTCGTGTTGCATCGACGAGTAGCCCCTCCGCGTCGACATTGGTCTGCTCCACCCTCAGCCCGCCGGTCATTTTCAGCCGCCGTTGAAGGAATTGGGCATCCACGCGGACGAAGGCGGAGGAGATGAGTTCACTGGCGTGCCGGGATGTGGCAACGGACTGCGTGTACGCAGAGGTCAGATTTTCCGTAAAGTAGTTTGGAGCAGATTTGTAGAGGTCGAAGAGCGCTTCATTGCTGGTCCACTGTACACGTGGGAAACCGTAGGGCGCGGTGCGCTGCGAAAAGAGATCGTCGAATATGACCGTGGCGTTGTCGTCGGGGCTGTTCGCGGTTCCATCCTTCCCGACAAACGTCAATGTGGAGCTGGGATTGGTGTGGTCGCGCTTCTGGCGTCGAAAATCCAACCCCGCCTTTACCGTGAAGGGTATGGCACCATAGAAGGTCCGTCTCAGGTTGGCGTAGGCCGTCTGCTGGATATCTATCGCATCAAATTGGTTCGGAGTCGCGTCAACGAGCGTGTAGTTGCTGAGCAGGTAGGGATCAATGGGTGCGCCGGAGGTTCCATCTGTCACCGTGATCGTTTCCGGGCGGAGGTAGGAGATTCCATCAAAAGCAACGGTGACATTGCGTCGTCGAGCCTGGGATCTGAAGAAGTAGCCGTTGCCAACATCCAGGCGCCTGTACAGTGACTGCGAATGCCCGATGCCTGCCTCCGCCTGCCAGATGGGCCCATTGTGGCGATAGCTCAATGTCGGCATGAACAAGTTGCTGTTAAGATCGTTGGAAGTATTTGTGATGCGGATTTCCCCACGATCCTTTGTGCCCTTGGTGGACGTGGCAGTGAAGTTGCCCGCCGTCACTCCATTGGTGAAGAAGGTCAACTGCCGGGTGCTTTGGGCAAAGTCTGAGTAGGCGGCCTGAAAGACAAAGTTGAGTTGGTCAGTTCGGCTCAACTGGAAGTCAAGTGTCGCACCAAACGACTGCGCAGTCACCATTGCACCGCCGTCCCGCACAGAGAAGTCGCTCAAATACGGGTTGTCTGGAGTGGTATCGGCAAAGGTGGTGCCGTTGGTGGTGGAGCCTGTACCGCGCCACGCGCTCTGCAGAAAATCCTGTACGCGGTAGAGGGTGGAGGCGCTAGCGGACACGGTAAATCCAAAACGCTTGTTGACTGGGACGATCGCGGAGAATTCAAGTCCCGGACGCACCTTGGTTGTGGGTTCCCGCAAGGGTCCGGGCGTGCGATTGAGGCTGCGTTCGGAGTCGCGCATCGAGAGGAAAGCGCTGAGGGTATAGACTGGTTTGGCGCGTTCAAAAGCGTTGCGAGGAACCAGGTTGACGGAACCTGCAAGGGCGGCACCCGGGCTTTCAGGCGTGGGGGTATGAATGACTTCCAGTCGGGAAATCGTATTGATTGCGATCTGGTGAAGGCCGACACCGCGGGAGGTTCCGGGAAGCGATGTGGCCAGATTGAAACCTCCGATGGTCACAGGCACATTGTTGGCCGACACGCCGTCAATCGAAACCTGGTAGGGCTCTCCACCGCCACCGAGTGTCATGGAAACGCTGGGCAGCGATTTGATGATTTCGCCGACCTTGCTTTCTGCGGCTCCGCCAAACTCGTCGGACGCCACCACATTCATCAGGTTTGGCGCAAAGCGCTGCGTGTTGATGACCATGGCTGCCATGTCCATCTGCCGTGTTGAAGCGACCACAAATTCTCCGAGTTTCACAACGCCGCCGTCTCCGGTCCTTGGAGCACGAGCGGTCAAGGTGAAATCCTGTTCGGAGAGCTGGCCTGGGGTGACACCTACCTTGGCAGTCTGGTCTGCTGATCCGGTGTGAAACACCCTCACTGTGACGGTTCCTCGGGGGACGTTGACGAGATGGTAGGAGCCAGACGCATCGGTATACGTTTCGAGCAACGTACCGTCGACAGTCACGCGAGCCAGCTCGACATACTCACCGTTGGAAGAGTTGAGAACGCGGCCTGAGATTTCTCCGGTCCCTTGTGAAACAGACTGTGCGAAGTTGAAACTCGCGCAGTGGAACAGCGTGAGGCAAAGCAACGATGCCCGCGAGATCCATGAAAGGGGCGATTTGAGGTGCATGATCGTTTGATGGGGATTGAGGTTATGGGCGAGGTCTCAGGCGCACCGTGGGCAATGGGTGCACCTGCCATCCATGCAGGAAACGCAGCGCCTTCGGATCTCCAGTGCAACGGCGGCATGACTAAATACGTTTAGTTTTGGATGTGCCGCCAGAAGGGAGGCGATGTTCTTGCCGTTACCGAAACGAACAGGGCTGGTGGGGACGGGACAGAACCAGGATCGCTGTCGATCAGTTTGTCGAACATGCCCTATCGATGAAACAAGCCGGCACTGAGGTACGAACGAGCGCGATGGAGAGCCGCCTGGTTCCCCTTGAAACCGCGATCGCCGCGAGAAGCGGCGGCATCGCCCGCCGCATCATCAATTTTACCTACGACTACCTGGAGCGCCGCGTGCAGAAGCAGGTGATCGATGGCGCCACGGTGACGGAACTCTCCTCGGCACGCTTCATCTACAACGGTTGGGACATCATCGCGGAATATTCCGTCCTCAATGGCTCCACCCTCGACTAGCTCCAGCGCACGTATGCGTGCAGCAGTCATAATGGGTCATGTCATGTAGTTTGTACTTCACCCACACGGCTTGAAGTCCGCGCCGAAATCAGGTCATTTGCCTCCGAAGAACGCTACATTCCAACCCTCACACACATCCCCTCTCTCCTGAGTCGCAAAATACAAAGTACATGACCTGCCCCTTTATGAGTTGGCCCTGCACGCTTGATGAGCAAGGTGGACCCATCCTTCCATGTCCAAGCCGGAGCATGAATGTCTCGCGCGATGGCGCGAAGCCGCGAAGGAGGAGAAAGGAGAACAGGAGGAGGTCTGTAGAAGGCGATTGGGCTCACCTGGAGGTTGCGTGTGGCATGCCTTTCAAGCCGGGCACGACGAAGCGCGCCCCTCCCATTTCGGAAATTGGGCGGCGAGGCGAGGGAAATGGGCCACGCGACGTTTGGGCAGCCAATATTTCGGTACAAATTCGAGACAAGGCTTCCATCAAAAGATGAAACTCATCCAGGGCAAAACCCATGGTCTCCGCTCCTTTATCAAATACCGCCTGCGCGTACTCGCCCAGTGCGCCTCACCCGTACCCACAACCCAAACACATGATTTATGCCCCGACGCCCAATCTTTGAAATAGACCCCAATCTTTGGGGTTGGTGCGGGTGGCGGGAATCGAACCCGCCTCTCATGCTTGGGAAGCACACATTCTACCGATGAACTACACCCGCGGGGCGTGGGGGCTATCGTGACGGAGCGGTTGCGGCGGTCAATGTTCTTTCGGGGGGAATCATCCAGAGTCGCGAGCCTTGACCGAGCGATGCCCCGGGGTTGGGGCAGGTTGAGGGATGAAGCGCGATTCGGGACCGTGAGGATAGCGGGCAGTTCTGCCGCTTCCGTTTTCCCATGCCTACCTTTCGCTACCGCGCGATTCCTGCCCACACCAGGCGGAGAGTATCGGGCACGCTCGATGCCGCCACGGAGGCGGAGGCGATTGCCTGGCTGAAGAGAAGAAGCTATTCGCCTGTCGCACTCGATGTGGTGGACAGCCGACGTTCCTGGCCCTGGTCGGAGTTAGCACCAGGGGAACCGCGCGTCTCCCACTCTGGCGGTCGTGCGAAACTTCTCGGCACCTTTCTGGGACGATGGTGGCGTTCCGTTGCGGCGCAGCCGCGTATGAAGTCGGCTGCGTTGGGAGCCTTCACGCGTCAACTTGCGACGTTGATCGCAGCGGGAATGCCGATCATGAGGAGCCTGGAACTCCTCTCACGCCAAGAGAGAGTGCGCACGGTGCGGTTGTTGCTTGATGATATCGCGGATGCCATTCGATCAGGAGAAAGCCTGTCCACTGGCCTGACCCGGCATCCGAGGGTCTTTGATTCACTCTACATCAACATGATCCGGGCAGGGGAGGCGGGTGGGATGCTCGATGCCGTGCTTGAACGGCTGGCTCGGTACCTGGAAAAGGCGGGACGAACCCGGGGCAGGGTAAAGGCTGCGATGGCTTATCCCATGGTCATCATTGTGGTCGCCAGCGGGATTGTGGCCGCATTAACGACCTTTGTGGTGCCGAAGTTCGAGCAGATTTTCATGACGCAGTTGAACGGTCGCTCGCTGCCGCTGCTGACGCAGATGGTGATGGCGCTGTCAAAGGGGATCTCCGATCACTTTTTGTTACTTGTTTCCGTTGCGGTGATCAGTGGATTCGTGAGCGCCTGGGCATCGCAACAGGAATGGTTCAAACGTCGCTGGCATCGCTGGGCATTGTGGCTTCCTTTGGTGGGTGATTTTCTGCTGCAGATTTCGATGACACGGTTCTGTCGAACCTGCGGCACCCTCCTGGCGGCGGGTGTGCCGATACTTCAGGCCCTTTCCCTGACGCGGGATGCCACCGAGAATCGCGCGGTCGCAGCCGCGATCCAGCATCTCCATGGGCGCCTCGAAGCCGGTGCAATGGTTGCCACGAGCCTTCGAGAGGCGAAGGTTTTCCCACCGCTCGTCGTGGCAATGGCGGAGGTGGGCGAGGCCACGGGAAGGCTTCCCGAAATGCTGACAGGCGTCGCCGACATCTACGACGATCAGATTGACATGAAGGTGACGGCCTACACTTCGCTACTGGAGCCCGTCCTGATCGTCTTGATGGCGCTGGTTGTCGGCACGATCGTCATCGCTCTTTTTCTGCCGATGATCGAAATCATCAAGAGCCTGAGCGGCGGCTAGCATCGTCGCTCGAGGGTCCGGATGACAGGTGACGCGTCAGCAACGGCGAATTCAGGCCCGGGAGCCTTTCGGAGAATTCCTCCCCGGGTCCAGCCTGCCGCAGTGCCCGCTGGACCATGCCCATTTTCGCATCAAGATTATCGATCATCGAAACCAGCACGGCTTCGGGTGTCGCGGCATAGACGGCCGCACCCCATTCGGGCTCGCCCTGATGGCTGAGCACGATATGCTCCAGACGTTCGAGTCGCTCCGCGTCAAGGTGAGCCTTGAGTGCCGCTTTCCGGACCAACTGGTAACCGAGGACGACGTGACCTTGAAGCAGCCCGCGACGGCTTCGCCGGGTGGCAAGGGTGCCTTCGTATTCGATTGTTTTCCCAACGTCGTGCAGGAGAATCCCTGCCAGGGCGAGATCGGCATCAACCTCCGGATAGACGGGAAGGAGGGCGATGCAGACGCGCAGCATGTGCACGGTGTGCTCAAGCAGGCCGTGACGATAGGCATGGTGCATCGAGACTGCCGCAGGGCACCAGCGGAAGACTTCGCCGACTTCCTCGAACACCCCCCGAACCGTGAGTCGGATTTCGTCGTGCCTGATCCGGTCTATGCCATCCTGGAGCTCCTTCCAGAGAGCGTCCGCATTCTCCGGAGCGAGTTCCACAAGCCCGTCGAGGACTCCAGGCGCGGCAAGATCCTCTTCGGAAAGAACAGCAATACGGTTTAATCGCGGTGAAAGTCGTCCCTGAAAATAGTCAGTCTTCCCATCGACACGAACCACGGCACCTTCCCCGGCCTGCCGAAAGCTTTCCAATAGGGGACTGTCGCTGAAAAGGGTGCAGCCGAAGGAACCGCTCCTGTCGCCGAGTTCCATACTGATGAAAGGATTGCCATTGGAGGCGACCTTGGAGGCGAGTTTCTTGAGCACCAGGATCGCCGAAAAGACCTTTCCAGGTACCGGATCAAGGGCCTTGAGATCGCGAACCGAGAGGAGCGGGATTTCGTCAGACATTCCGGATGCTGAGGCAAGAGGTCGACGCGTGGATGGCAACCGCAGAAATGATCCGTTCAGCCGAAGTATCGCCGCCGGGCCTTGACCTGAATGAAACGCTTCTCCGGGAGGACATACGCCGTCAGATATCCGCCTAGAACGCAGGCCGTATCAATGCCGACGGACCACTTGAGGGAGAAAATCTCTGGTCGCGGTGTATGCCCGTAGACGACATAGGGTGGACCTTTCCAGAGTTCTGCCCATGGCGGGCAGTTTTCGCATTCGGCGCGTTTGCGTGGCCTGCCAGCGGAGTCGATCACCTGGATGCGCGTGACCACACTTGCCGGCTGGCCCGACCAGGGAGAGCCGGGAAGGAATCCACCATGAACGAAGACGGTCTGCAACTCCTCGACCGAGTGAGTCAGCGGCATCTGTTCGAAGAAGTTCCAGTCATCCGGGCGAAGATTCGATAGCGTGTCCTCGTCGGTTTCGCGCAGGAGGTTGCGATTGCCGGTTCGGCGATACTCAAGCAGTCGCAGCTCGTGATTTCCGAGCAGTGCCAGGGCGCCGTGTTGCTTCGCCAAGTCGATGACCCTTAGACTGTCCGGTCCGCGATTCACGAGGTCGCCGAGCAGGATCAGTTGGTCCCGCGGGGTCAGCGCCAGCCGCTCCAGCATTTCGGAGAACTCTGCATGGCAACCATGGATGTCGCCGATGGCGATGATACGTCCGTTCATGCGATCTGGATGGAAATTTGCTAGCTTCGGCAGGTCCGGGAAGTAAACAAGAAAGGCTATGGAGTTGAATTTGCAGCCATTGGGAGAGGTTTGTGCGGTGAGCGGACGGTCCTTTGTAGCCGGCGAACGCGTCGTCAGTTATCTGGTCCGCACGCCGGCGAACGTCGAAGTCCAGCGTTTCGATGTGGCTGCAGCCGATCACGAGCGCTTCGATCCGTCTGGCAGCGTCGTGTGCCGCTGGGCCCATGCCTACAAGCCGCGCAGGCCGGGAGAGAATCCAGACAGGGCGCTCAAGCTCACGGCGGAAACGCTGTTTCTAACGCTTGCGGATCCCGCCAATGAGCTCACTCCAGAGAATACGCGCCTGCTTCTTTTCCTGGCATTGATGCTCGAACGCAAGCGCGTCGTCCGCCCCAGGGGGCGAACTGCGGATGGGTTGCGAAACATCGTCGAACATGTGCGTTCGAAGCAGCTCTTTGAAATTCCCGCTGCCGAACTCACACCCGAATTCTTCACGCAGGTTCAGGCGCAACTCAGTGTGCTCGTGGGGGCGAAGCCAGACGATGCCTCGCCAGCGGGTGAAGGGGCTGTGGAAAAGACAGAGGTAACCAAGAGTTCAACATAGAGCAAAGCTGAGCGACGCTCGCAGGTGGAGCGTTTCAAATCGATCCAACGTGATCGGATTTCCTCCTGGCAGCGGAGAAAAGTCCAGCAGATGAGAAGGAATGTCCATGCACTGCCTGTGGGTATGTCTGATATAATGACAACCCGTCTGGCTTGCCGTGTGGAACAAACATGCAATCTGCCCCAAGAACTGCGCCTGTATTATCGCTGCTCGTGGCTTTTCATCGTCGAATCGGGAGAATCTCGCCAAGGTGTCCAGTGCCGGTGGGCACGAAAGTTCCGGCGACTCTGTAACCGTCCGCCTGCCGGCGCGTCATTCGCCGATAATCAAGCTTGCAGAAGGGTGCTTTGACCACCTTCGCAAAGCACTATCCCTCAAATCGCCAAAGTCATGACCCTGTCTTTCTCCAAGCCTGCCCTGGCAGTCCTGATCCTCGCTGCAGGGATCTCCACAATCGCGCGCGCTGAAGCGCCCCGCAAGTGGGGTGTCTATCCGTGGGGACGGAGCGTGAACATGCCTATTCCTGCGGACATGCCTGTGCGTGGCATCCCATTCACGTGGCGGTGGGAGGAACTGGAACCGGCGCGCGGCAAATTCAATTTTGACGAAGCAGTGCGCCAGCGTCTTGAGATGGTTAAGGCACGTAACGGCTATACGCACATCATGTTTCATGTGGCGCCGATCACCCCAGAATGGGTCTATGAGGCCGGAGTACCCAAGGTGATCATGCCGGAGCGGATCACCCCGGCGCGCAAGCTGCAGAAGCCGACCTATCCCTATTATTTCGATCCGCTCTACAAGGAGATCCTGCATGAACTGGTGACAGGTCTTTCGAATTACATCGCTGCTTTGCCTGAAGACCTCAAGAGCCGCATCATCTTCATCCAGGTCGCGGAGGGAGCGACGGGCGACGGGCAACCCTACAAGGGTATTCCTCTCGATTCAAAGTACCGCATCAGTGAAGCGGCGTGGAATGATTACCGCCGGGAAACGTGGGCCTACTATCAAGCGGCGTTTCAACGGGCCGACGGATCACTCAATGTTCCACTGCTTGTAAACGGCGACGCAAATACGGACGTGGAAAACCAATGGCTGCTGGACCACACCAAAGTCTTTGGCGTGAAGCAAGGCATGTTCAGTCACGGCTACCTCGTGAGTGACACGATTGACCGACTGGCCCGCTGGGATGAATTCCGGGCGCGGGCTCTCGCGAGCGGCCATATGATGTTTACACGTGGCGAACAGGATGAGGAGTGGCGCGTGTGTGGGTGGAGCAATCAGAATCCTCCTCGAGCCTTTTATTGGTCGGCCCTGTTCGCCCTCCATTGCAAGCTCGATGTCTGGAATGTGCCGATCGATGCGCTTGCGACCCAGCCGATCAAGGAGGCGGTGGTCACGTTCAACCGCTATGCCGGCTACAACGAGCCGGCGGGGAGCCCCGGTGCATTCTGCGCGTTCCGCCGGGGCCTGGATGCCTCGGACACGAAGGCATTTCCTGAGTCCGAATATGGCGAGGCAACCAAGCTGAATGTCGACCGGTATCTGAAGATCGCAGCCGCCTTTTCAAAGTTTGGTGCCCGGCAGGGCGATCCTCAAAAGGCGATCGGCGGAGGCATGCGCAACCGGCAGGCTGACGACCAGAACGATGTTGGCTGGAGGATTCTCCCGGGAAATTTCAAACGGCACCTCAGCCAATTGGATCCGGAAGGGTCGAGCATTGGATTGTGGGATACAGGGCCTGCGAAACATCCCTATGGACTTTTTGCGCGACGATTCGACACGGCGAGCGGACGAACCCGCATGGCATTCAAACTGGCGGAGGGATTTTTCGAGCAACCTGCCGAGGAACACGGGGTAAAGCTGCGCATTGTCTATCTCGATCAGGGCAAGGGTGGCTGGGAGCTTGCCTACGCCGCCCGTCAGGGGGAAAAGGCCATCCCGAGAGTTGCCTTAAAAGACAGCGGCGCGTGGCGTGAACTCGTGGTAACGCTGCCGGATGCCGTGTGGGATCACCGTCTGTCGGGAGGTGCTGACCTTGCATTGCGGCAATCCGGTGGAGGTGACACGACCTTCCATCTCATTGAACTCGAGCGGCTATAGCTTTGTGCTGCCGCGGAGCCCCATGATACGGAAATCGTTGGCCGCACCACAGCGGGTGAAAATTAGAACAAGGGGCTCAACAAATCATCGTCCATGAACAAGCGCACATTTCTACCTGTCATCATCCTTGGCGTCCTGGCTGCATGCGCCGCGCGCGCGGAAAAGCCGGTTGGAACACCCTATGTTTACAAGGTAGCGGATGGAAAGGAATTGAAACTTTATGTTTCCACTCCGCCGGGATGGAAGGCCACGGATAGCAGGCCGGCCATTGTCTTCTTCCATGGCGGCGGATTTGTCGGTGGCAACGCGGGACAGTTCGCCGGGCAGTGCACGTACCTGGCCTCGCGAGGCATGTTGGCGATCAGTGCGGAATATCGGCTTCTTTCTAAAAACAGGGAAAAGGCACCGCTTGTCTGCAACCAGGACGCCAAGTCAGCCATGCGCTGGATAAAGACGCATGTGGGTGAACTGGGCATTGACCGGAAACGCATCGCGGCTGGCGGCGGCTCGGCGGGCGGCCATCTCGCGGCATTTGTCGGGCTGGTGGATGGAGGCGACGATCCGGCTGACGACTTCAGCATATCCACGAAGGTCGCGGCGCTGGTTTTGTTCAATCCTGCAATCGCCTGGCCCGCAAAACTGCCGATTGAAGGCAGGGATTCAAAGATGTTTCAAGATGGTGGCGAGGAGTTCCTGAAGCTAGCCCCGTCGAATTTCGTGAGTCATTCATCACCGCCGACCTTGATCCTGAGTGGTGAAAGGGATCCTATTGTTCCCATGGCCTTCCTTCAGGGGTTCCGTAGGCGGATGCAAGAGGATGGGGTCCGTTGCGAGACGGTTTTCTACAAGGGGCAAGGTCATGCCTTCTTCAATCGCGATCGTGACAATGGCAGGTATTACACCGCCACACTGCTCGAGGTGGACCGTTTTCTTTCGTCCCTCGGGTGGATATCCGGGCCTGCGACACTGAAAATGCCCGAGGGGGTGTTGACCATTGGCGACGGTCGATAAGCGTTCTATCCTGCCGCGCCTGCGCTGCGCGGGCGTCGGCTACACTGTCATGAGAATCATCGCCTCCGTCGTCCCTATCTTCGTTTTCTCCTGCGGACTCAGCCTGGCCGACACGCCGCGCGTCCCCGCGGACGGGTATATCATTGATCATAGGCATAGTCCGCACGCGCAATTGCGACCGCTGCCGTTCGATGCGGTGAAGTGGACGAGTGGATTCTGGGCGGATCGCTTCAATCAGGCAGCAACCGTCACTCTTGATGAGTCCTGGCGACTGCTCGCTGATTCCAAGGCTGGGCATGTGTTGGACAATTTCCGATTCGCAGCGAAACCGGGCACGGGCAAGTACGCCGGCACAAGCTGGCAGGATGAATGGTTGTACAAGTGGATCGAGGCGGCGTCCTGCATCTGGCGGGAAACGCGGGATCCCGGGATTGTCGAGCGAATTGACGAAGCGATCCGCCTGATCGCCGCGGCGCAGGAGCCAGATGGCTATCTCGCCACACGCGCCACCGCAGGTGGTCTTCAGCGTTTTGTGGATCCGCGCGACCACGAGTTCTACAACATGGGGCACCTGCTCACCGCTGCGGTGATTCATCATCGCATGACCGGCGACGATCGTTTGTTCAAAGTGGCGATCAGGACGGCAGACTTCATGGTCGCTACGCTTGGTGTCACGGTGAAGCCCTATTTCGCTCACAATCCGTCGGCCATCATGGGATTGGTCGAACTCTATCGTGACACCGGAGACCGGCGGTACCTCACAACCGCGGAGCTGATTGTTGACCGTCGCGGGAAAAGCCCGAAGAAGCAGACCTTGTTCACGATGGTCCCGGGCATTGGTGGCACGGATCTCATCCAGGATCGGGTGCCGGTGCGGGAGTCATCGGAAATCGTCGGACACAATGTCTTTTTCACGTACCTCTACACCGGTGCGAGTGATGTCTATGCGGAGACGGGTGATCCGAAGCTGATGGCTGCGCTCGACCGGCTCTGGCATGACATGACCGAGAAGAAGATGTTCATTCACGGGGGCGTGAGCGCGCAGCCGATGGGAGTGTCTAACTTTGCGCCGGTGATCGAAGCCGCGGGTTCTGCCTATGATCTTCCCAATGCAGGGTGCTACAACGAAACCTGCGGACAGATCGGCTGCCTGATGTGGGGCTATCGAATGCTGACGGAAACGCCGGATTCACGATTCGCCGACATCATGGAACGGGAGATGTACAACGGATTTCTCGGCGCGGAGGCTCTCGACGGCAAAACGTGGTTCTATCGGAATGTCATCCGACGGTACGACGAGAATTACAAGGCAGGCACCCTCAATGACATGGTCTCCCGTACGCAGCCAGGACGGAAGAGCATCTGTTGCCCTTCGAATTTTCTTCGTACCGTCGCCGAACTTTCCTCCTATTTCTACAATCTCGATGATCGCGGGGTTTGGATCCACCACTATGGCGGCAGCAAGGTGGATGTGAGGCTCGCTTCCGGGCAGGCGTTTTCGTTTGAGCAGGTGACAGACTATCCCTGGAGCGGTGATGTGAAGTTCGTCATCGGAGACGCGCCCGCTTCAAGTGTGGACTTGAGGCTGCGCATTCCTGGCTGGTGCTCGGGTGCTGAACTTTCAGTGAATGGCAAACCTGTGGGGCTTCAGGTGGCCCATGGCTATGCTTCGATTGCCCGGGTGTGGCAAACTGGTGACACGCTCAGGCTTGTGCTGCCGATGCCAACACAACTCATCGCGGCGGATCCGCGGGTGGAGGCGACCCGCAATCAGGTCGCCGTGATGCGCGGACCCGTGGTGTACTGCGTCGAATCCAAGGACCTGCCAGCGGATGTGAAGGTGCCGGAAGTTTACCTTTCGCAGCGCGCGAGGTTTCAGCCTGTTGCCGGACTTGCCCAAGCGGACATGCCTCTTGCTGTGTCGGTGGTCACGTTGCGAGGCGAGGGGCTCGAGCTTGCCGGAAAGGAATGGCGGACACTTTACCGACCGCTGGGTGGCACGGAGCTGCGTCCGTTTGAATTGACGCTCATTCCCTATTTCGCGTGGGCCAATCGAGGGAGGTCGGCGATGAGCGTGTGGATGCCTGTGATCCTGGAAACGCACGGTGACGCTCCGCGATAGGCCGACAGAGTCAGCACATCGCGGCCTGTCATGGGGTGCGCGGATCTCTCCGCTATCAATCGTTGGCAAAATTGCCTGCGGGGTTGCGTGATCGAAGCCTATTGCACCGCGTACCTGCGCGCACATCCCGGGATCCACCAGGAAATGACCTTTCTCATACGTCAGCTGTCGCCGACTGAGCACGGGCTACCGCTCGAAATTTATGTCTTCACCAACGACACCCGCTGGGCGGTTCACGAGGCAATCCAGGCC
>CAUJJL010000132.1 GCA_963205455.1 Verrucomicrobiota bacterium | reverse complement strand
TCCGAATCTCGCCAAGCGTGCGGGGCTTTTGCACGACATTGGAAAGGCGGTTGATGCTGAATATGAAGGCAGCCACGCCCACATTGGAGCGGAATTTGTGAAGCGCCACGGAGAGACCCCTGTCGTGGTCAACGCCATTGCAGCCCATCACGAGGAGGTTCCTCCTGATACTGTGTATGCCGGGCTCGTTATCCTGGCCGATACCGTGTCGTCCGTACGCCCGGGTGCCCGCGCAGAGTCGATGACAAACTATCTGCAGCGACTCGATCGACTGGAAAAGCTGGCGCTGTCCATTGATGGCGTTCAGCAGGCTTTTGCCATTCAAGCCGGACGTGAGATCCGCGTCGTGGTGGCGCCGCAGCATGTCACGGACGAACGAGCCCGCGAACTCGCTAAGACCCTTCGCAATCGCATTGAGGACGAACTCCAGTACCCCAGCACGATCAAGATTACGGTGATCCGGGAATCGCGCTTTATCGAAACGGCCACCTGAGGCGGCGACCAGAGATCAGAGGTCGGAGGTCAGAGAACGGAGGTCGGATCTGAGATTCGGTAACGATTCCTTTGGGCGGGGTACGTTTCGTCGTGCCCGGCTTGATGTCCAAAGTCGAACTTTGGGACGTGCTTTTCGGCCTTTCAGCCGATGAGGTTTTGAGGCTAGCTGGGAACATGGCAGACACGTCGTTACTTGAAACGTTTCCCAACCCGGCGCCCAGGCGCAAGTATGTGATTGAGCATACCCACCACGAGTTCACGTCTGTATGCCCGATGACGGGACATCCAGACTTTGCGGAAATCACCGTGCGCTATGTTGCGGATCGGAAGTGCGTGGAGCTCAAGTCACTCAAGCTCTATTTCCACGCCTATCGCAACGAAGGGATTTTTTTCGAAGCCGTAACCAACAAGATCTGCGATGATCTTGGCAGGTTGCTGAAGCCGCGGAAACTCAAGATCGTATCGCGATGGAAGGCCCGCGGCGGTTTTATCTCCATTGTGAAGGCAAAGTGGAAACCTGAGTTCCCGCCCAAGCGTCGCAAGCCGGTCCGAAGTTCGACCCGCAAGTAGCGCACTTGTCGCGATGGGCTCGAGCGTGGCAACGCTTCCCGCTGCGTTGCCACTGCGCTGTGCAATGCCCCAATGAGGCAATGCGCGACGTGCTGTTCCTGCGCTTACGGGTTCAGTGCGGCGATGAGCTGACGGTGCAGGCTCGGATGAGCGGCCACGGTTGAGTTTGCCGGATAGGGCGAGCGCCCTTGCCAGTCCGTGATCTCTCCACCGGCGCCGCGCAGTACGGGCACGAGCGCGGCAATGTCCCAGGGATTCATGATGGGATCGACAACGATGTCGGCCCAGCCGCAGGCGACCAGAAGGTACCCATAACAATCACCCCAGGTGCGGTAGATCCGTGCTCGCCGCGCTACAGCCTCAAATGCGGGACCGTTCTGATATTTGGCCGGATTCAATGGGTCGCTGGTAAGCAGGGTGGCATCATCGAACGACGCGCACGGGCGGACCTTCACGGACCTTCCATTCAGCGTGGTGGTAGCTCCGTCGCCGATGAGCAATTGACGCAGCACAGGCTGGTGAATGATTCCGAGCACCGGCCGACCCTCGTGCAGAAGCGCGATGAGTGTGCCGAAGAGCGGGCAGGCGGTCATGAAGGACTTCGTGCCATCGATCGGATCGAGAACCCAGACCCATTCGGCATCTGCGCGATCATTGCCGAATTCTTCCCCGATGATGCCGTGGTGCGGAAATTTTTTTGCTATGCGCGCACGCATGAGCTCCTCGGCGCCACGGTCCGCCACTGTCACGGGAGAACGATCACCCTTGAGCTCAACCTCGAGGGAGGGATTGGCGAAATACGGGCGGATGAAATCGCCGCTTGCTTCAGCAAGTTCCAGAGCAAAGTGCCTGAGGGTGTCCGTCAGCATAATCTCAAGAATTCATCGCTTTCGCGTGGAATCGAACTCGTTTTTTGACCAATATGCCATCATGTCCCCCCGTGTTGCGCATGTCATGGACTGACCAACCGATTTTTTTCGTGGATTTTGAGGGCAGCCGCGCCGCGGGAATCCTTGAGTATGGTGTCGCGACGGTGGCTGGTGGACAGGTCACGGAGGTGCGAACCCGCCTTTGCCGCGCCAAGGGGCGGATATCGCCTGACGATACGGCCGTGCACGGGCTGACGGAGAGCGTGGTTGAGGGCGCTCCCCCCTTTTCCGACGACTGGGATTATTTTGCCGATCTTCGTGAGCGAGGTCCGTTGGCCGCGCACTATGCAGGGGTGGAAAATTCATTGCTGAAGTCGGTGTGGCCATACCCTCGGGCTTCGACAAATTTCGCGCGTCCCGGCGAGAGGATCATCGACTGGGGCCCCTGGGTGGACACCGCTGCGCTCTACCATCAGCTTTATCCGAAGCTCGGTACGGGAAAACTCGAGAGCCTTGTTGTGGCGACGGGTCGCCAGCATGAGCTTGATACGCTGGCCGCGGCAAATTGTCCGCAGACACGGCGGCGCTACCATGCCGCGCTCTACGACGCACTGGCGGGCGCCGTGCTGCTGTGTGCGCTTGCCCGGGATCCCCAGCTTGCGGCGCTTTCGACCACGCAGCTTCTGGCCTTGAGTGCGCTGGACGGTGAAAAGCGGGATTCCCTTCGGCAGGGAGAACTTTTCTGACGCGCGTGCCGTGGATGCTTACTCTTGTGAGAAGCGTTCCATCAGCGTCTCAAGCGTAAGCTCCGCCATGGAAATCGCGCGGCAATCGGCATGGGTGAAATCGTGATGCGTGCTCGAAGGGTTTGGAATGGCGACGCACCATAGACCGGCTCTCTTTGCTGCGACTGAACCAGCGTGTGAATCTTCGAAGGCGATGGCTTCGTGAGGATGCAGCCGGAGCCTTCCGACAGCGAGTTGATAGAGGTCGGGGGCGGGCTTTGGTGATGCAACATCCTCGCGGCAGGCGATGACTTGGAACCGCTCGAGCAGGCCGATGCGCTCGAGATGGTTGTTGCAATGCTGATGAGGAGAATTCGAGGCGAGCGCCACTGACAATCCATTCTCCCGTGCAAGGTTCATCATGGACACGACCCCGGGAAGGATCGGTTGGGCAAGCACGCGGATTTGCTTGTAGAAGCGCATTTCACGATCGAGTTCGCCCCGATCATAGGCGCCATCAAACTCCTTCCATGGATCGAATGCGAAATCGGCGTGGCCAACCCCGTTGATGAAGAGATTGCGATCAAAGGGCTTTCCATACGCTGAATGCACATCGGAGTAGGCGTCGATCAACGGGGTTTCCGTATCAAGGATGAGACCGTCAAAGTCGAAAACCAGGGCGCGAATCATGAATGGGTGAGAGGTCGGAGATCGAGGAGGGAATCAATTGCCTGGAATGTTTGCAAAGATGAATTCCCCGGAACCCTTTGCACGCGGATGATTTCACGCGACAGGAGGGCAAAGCGCTGACACGTTTCACTGCTTGTTCATGTCGAGATCACATCCTCTTTTTTCCAGCCATAGCCGGTATTGGGCGTCGCTGTTTCAGGTCGTTTGCCTGCTGCTCTTATTGGGTTTGGTGCAGTCGCGTACGGCTGCAGGAACATCGTGGCCTGTGACGTTAAGCGATGCATTTGGGCGCTCGGTTACCCTTCAATCGGAGCCGAGACGCATCATTTCGCTTTCGCCGGCGAACACTGAAATCCTGTTCGCTATCGGCGCGGGCGAACAGGTGGTGGGTGTGACAACGTTCTGCGATTTTCCGGCCGAGGCGGTGAGTCGGCCGAAGGTGGGAGGCTTCGCAGGGAGCACGGTCAATCTTGAATCGGTGATATCGCTCCATCCTGATCTCGTGCTGGCGGGCGACGAGCATCACCGGACGGTCATTGAGTTGCTTTCAAAGAGAGGCATCCCCGCGCTCAGCATCAAGGCGACGGATTTCGGAGGAGTCTATGGATCGATCCGTCTCATCGGCCAGGCAACGGGGCGGCAGCCTGAGGCTGACGCACTCGTGAAATCGATGCAGGTGCGCGTGGAAACCGTTTCGAAACAGGTAGCCAGGATCCGCCCGGTTGACCGTGTCCGCGTCTATTGGGAGGTCTTCGACGCGCCGCTCATCACCAGCGGTCGAAACAGCTTCATCGGTCAATTGATCGAAATGGCCGGCGGCGTGAATGTGTTTGCAGACATCGATGCGGAATTTCCCCAAGTGAACTCGGAGGCGGTGATTGCGCGCGATCCCCAGGTCATCCTGGGACCGGAGGTTCCGGGTGCGGACACGATGAGCATTGGAAAGCTGCGTGCACGCAAGGGATGGTCAGGCATCGATGCGGTGCGCCATGCCAGGGTCTATGCGCTGTCGGGAGATCTGACCTCGCGGCCAGGTCCGAGGCTGGTCGACGGCCTTGAGTTGGTTGCAAGGACGCTTTATCCGAAGTTGTTTCCCTCGCCGACCTCAGCGACCTCACAATGAGCGAAAATGGCGTGGAAGTTCAGAGAGGGCAACAGGAGCCTGCTGAAGAGGCAGGGATTCGTTTTCCGAAACTGGGGTGGATCGTGCTTCTTGGGATTGCGCTTCTTGCAAGCCTGGCTGCAAGCGTTGCACTGGGCAGTGTTTCAATTCCTCCAGGGTCACTGTTTCGTGCGCTGACGTTCAGCGGGAACGCCGACCCCGTTCATATTGCGGTGCTCTGGGATTTGCGGCTTCCACGAGCGGTCCTTGCGGCGCTGGTTGGCGCGGCGCTTGCGAGTGCGGGTGTCGCTTTTCAGGCATTGTTCCGAAATGCGCTCGCCGATCCCTTTGTTGTGGGGGCCTCCAGCGGCGCGGCGTTGGGCGCGACCCTTGCGCTTACCCTGGGTTTCAGCACTGGCTGGGCCGGGCTGGGGCCGCTGCCATTGGCCGCCTTCTGCGGAGCAATCGTGGCGGTGCTCTGCGCGCTGGCGCTGGCGGAGACAGGATCCAACTCCTCCATGGCCTCACTGCTGCTGGCGGGCACGGCGCTCAGCACCATGCTTTCGGCCATCGTTTCCTTTCTGCTCCTTTGGGCCAACCAACCATGGTTCCAGGCATTCAACTGGCTGCTGGGCAGCTTTTCTGGGCGAGACTGGTCGTATGTCCGATTGGCCGCACCTTACCTTGCCGTTTGTTATATCACCCTGCAGCTCATGTCCCGACCGTTGGATGCTCTGACTGCGGGTGATGATGTGGCCAGGAGCCTGGGGCTTTCGGTGCGTACCGCCCGCTTTGTCATCATCGGCGCTGCGACGATGGCCGCTTCCGTGGCGGTCGCCTTCAGCGGCATCATAGGCTTCGTCGGTCTGATCGCTCCGCATATCGCGCGCCTTCTATTTGGCGCATCCCACAGGGTGCTGCTGCCCACAAGCGCACTGCTCGGTGCGATTCTCCTGGTATGGGCCGACCTCGCGGCACGCACGCTGCTTGCTCCTGTCGAAGTGCCGATCGGCATTGTGACCGCTTTCCTTGGCGGACCGTTTTTCCTGTATCTGCTCAAGGCGAAGGGAGGTCGCCTGACATGAGTGCGCGCCTCGAAGCGGTGAATCTGTCGTGCGGTTACGACGGTCATCCTGTGTTCAAAGGAGTGGATTTCTCAGTTCGATCCGGCGAGGTCTGCGCGCTGATCGGCCCCAATGGTTCCGGCAAGACGACCCTGTTGCATGCCCTGGATCGACTGGTTCGGCCCATGGAGGGAGAGGTGAGGCTTGATGGCGTGTCGATCTGGAATTGCGGTCCGCGCGAGGTCGCTGCGCGTGTTGCGCTGGCGCCTCAGCGGGCTGCAACCGCGATCTGGCCGTTGACCGTGCGTGAAACCATTCAACTGGCGCGTGCCCCGCACCGTGGCTGGCTGGCTTCGTACACGTCCGAGGATGTGAAGGTCGTCATGCAGGCGATGGAGCGATTTGGTCTCGTCGGTCTTGCCGGGCGATCCATGGCGACGCTTTCAGGTGGCGAAGTGAGGCGCGTCCTGTTGGCCCGCGCACTGGCACAGGCTCCGGCGGTGCTCCTCTTGGACGAGCCACTGACGTATCTGGATCTCCACTACCAGGCGGAGATACTTACTCTGGTCAGGAAGTTGTCGCGAGAGGAAGGCATTGCCGTCGTCCTCACCCTGCACGACCTCGCCCTGGCCGCGCTCTGTGCGGACCGTGCGGTGTTGCTTGCCAACGGCCGGATTTGCGGTCGGGGCCCGCCTGCGGATATCCTCACGCCCGAATTCCTGAGGCCGGTTTACGGAGAGGACCTTGAGGTCATCCGACACCCCGGCAATGGTGTGCCCATCGTGCTGCCCCGCGCCCGCGTTCGCTGAACCAGCGCGGCGCGCGGCCTATTCGGTCGTATGGCGCACGGCTCGCCGTTCGCGCCAGGCCGTGCGCACGGCGTGCAGCACGCCATAGCGCGGGCTGAGAAGCGCGGAGATCAGAAAACCCGCACCCAGGCACAGCACGATCGACGGTCCGCTCGAGATGCCGGTATAAAAACTCAGGACAAGACCCGCAGTCGAACCGAGCATTCCGGTCAGCATCGCGGCGAGGAGCATCGTGCGGAAACGATCGCACCAGAGGTAGGCGGTTGCGGCAGGCAGCAGGAACAGCCCGAGCGCGAGAATCACTCCCATCGTCTGTAGCGCGGCAACGAGATTGAGCACCGCCAGACAGAGAAATCCGATGTGAAACCAGCGGACGTGCATCCCCGATGCGCGAGAAAAGACAGGATCGAAAACCTCAAGCACGATTCCGCGGTGAAAGAGCAGAAAAAGCATCGAGGTGATACCCGTCGCGATCGCCGTGAGGGCAAGATCCGCGGGACCCACGCCGAGAATGTTGCCAAAGAGAAAATGCAGGAGATCGACGCCGGTCCCGGACCGGCTGACGAGGGCGATACCTGCCGCGTACGCGACGAGAAAAAATGCCCCGAAGGCCGCGTCCTCCTTCAGTCGCGTGAGACGGCTCAGCAGGGCGCTGGCGACGGCGATGAGCAGGCCCGTGGCCAGCGCCCCGACAAGCATCGCGAGAACACCGTGTCCGAAGAGCAGCCAGGCCACCGCGACACCGGGAAGCAGCGAGTGCGACAATGCGTCGCCCAGCAGGGCGAGCCGCCGCAGCACAAGGATGCTTCCGAGTAGCGCGCCACTGACACTCAGGAGCAGCGCGGATGCGAGACCGCGCAGCATGAACCCGTGGCGAAATGGCTCAATCCATTCATCGATCGAAGCGAAGGGGTGTAAGGGCGTCATGGCCGGGCACCCAGCACGGGCATGTGGGAGCGGAAGGCGAGGTCGATGTTCGCATCGCTGAGGGCTTCCGCGGTCGGTCCAGCAGCGATCAGGCGCGTATCGAGCAGCACTGCGTGCGAAAAGTGCGAGCGGGCGATCGCCAGATCGTGCACTGCCGCGATGACTGTCCGGCCTTGCCCCAGCCAGCGCTGCAGCAGATGAAGCAGGTCGGCCCGGGCAGCAAGGTCCAGGCTGTTGAATGGTTCATCGAGGAGAAAAATGTCCGCACCCTGGGCGACCGAGCGGGCAAGGAACATGCGCTGTTGCTGACCACCCGACAGGCGCCGGATCTGCTCGTGCTGGATGGCAACGAGGTCCAGTTCGTGCAGCGCTTCCTCGACCTTTCTGTTTTCTGTTTCAGTGAAGCGCCGGAAGTATCCGAGAGAGGGCCAGCGTCCCTGGGCGACAACCTCGCGAACGGTGATCGGAAAATCCCATTCGACTTCGGCGCGCTGCGGAAGGTAGGCGAGCCGGGGATGGAGGTGACGGGGATGGTGGTCACCGAGCCGGATTTCTCCCGCGGTCAATGGAAGCCATCCCAGGAGACTTTTCAGCAGCGTACTTTTTCCCGCGCCGTTGGGGCCGACCAGTGCGACGAGTCCGCCGCATGGAATTTGCGTGGTGATGTGGTCCAGTGCGAGTCTGCGGCCGTAGCGAACAGTCACGTCCTTCAGCCGGAAAATGTCGTGGTGCGCCATTGAAATTGCCGCGGTTGTCACCGCAGGGCGTCGACGATGGTGCGGAGGTTCGTCCGCATCATCAAGTCGTAGGTTGCGAATGCGGGATCCGGTGACAGGCCGTCCGCACACAGGGGCGGTGCAAGATCGGCGCCGGTTTCGCGAACCACTGCCTGGATCAGGCGTGAGTTTCCAGAACGCTCGGCAAATACCGCCTTGATGTGATTCCTGCGGACAATCGTGATGATGAAAGCCAGCTGGCGTGCGCTGGTGTCCGTTGCCGTGTTGGTCCCGAGGATCGGATAGAGGATGAAGCCATGCTCCCGTGCAAGATACCCGAATGCATCGTGCGAGGTCACCAGCAGGCGACGGTCGACCGGCAGTTTTGCGATCTCCTGCCTTGCCCATTCCTGCAGGGCACGCAGGCGGTCGCGAAAGGCTTCGGCATTCCTGGAAAAGGTGCCGCTGTGTGCGGGACGCCGAAGACTAAACTCCGATTCGACGATTCGCGTGGCTGCAATCATGGGTTCGATTCCCTGCCACCAATGAGGATCAATCTCGCCATGGTGATGCCCGTTGACCGTAGAGGATTCGGCATGCGCGTGGTCGGCGCAATCAAGCTTGAGATTGTCGGGCAGGCGGTCACCCACGTTCACAATAATTCCCTCCGGGAGTTCACGTGCCATGCGGGGCAGGTAACTTTCGAGTCCGAGTCCGCTTGCCAGGACAATTTCAGCCGTCTGAAGGCTGCGGATGTCCGTGGGCGTGGGTTCGTAGACATGCGGATCGACTCCCGGTCGGACCAGCGCCTTGACATCAACGGAATCGCCGCCGATGTCGCGTGCAATCTCGGTTAGCACGCTGTGAAGCGAGACAACACGCAGAGGCTGGCCGAATCCGCAGGTGCCGAAAACGAGCAGTGGGGCACACCCAAAGAGGCAGGTCCACGTTGAGCGCATCCGGTGGGAGCCTGAGCTTAGTTGCCCGCTGCCTTGACCGGCAGAATGGAAATGGGAACATTTTGGAAACTCGTGCCCTGCGCTTCGAACCTCGTGAGCGTCCCCGAAATGTTCGCCGTGCCCTTCAGCCAGTCAGCGCTGGCCTCGAACTGGGAGGTGTTTCCGACGGTTTCACCCGTGGCGGCGTTTGCAACGGCGGTGAGGATCAAGGTGCGCGACGGTGCGGGTGTGGTGACACGGATTTCCAGCGAAGGAGCGGCGATGCGGACAAAATTCTCAGCGTGGGCATCGAGCGCATAGGCGGTCAATTTACCCGCCACGGCGTCGAGAACAAACTCAACATTGAACTGATGGTCCCCGAGCGCACAGAGGCTGCCACCGTGCGGAGCGGTGTGGGCATGAGCATGGTCAGCACCGTGATCATGATTGTGGCCGGCATGGTCGTGGTCGTGACTCTGCTGCCTGGAGCAACCGGCCAAGCCGGCTGCCAGCGCAAGGATGAATGCGGATAAACGTGAGGACGGTTTCATGAAGTTGGGAAGGTTGGAGCCTGCGCAGTTGATGCAGAGCCCTTCTTTCGGGCCGTGCAGGCTGCGAACGAGCAGCCTATCAAAGACGTCAAGCATCCCCTTGCCAGAACTTTGGAGGATCTCATGGGATTTTGTGGCTGCCCGTGGGCGGATACGATCGCGGGTACATTTGCGTTTGATGACTCAGGAACCCACTCTCGGTGCTGGATGACGCCTCAACATAGGGAGTGGATCGCAGGAATGGACACTGTGATCTACGAGCGGGTGACACGCCCGCATCTGGCTGGGGGAGGGACGGCGAGCCCGCATTTGAAATTTGCCTCACGGCTGAACCTTGCCGCAAATCTGCAATTGTGAAACAGCAACCCCCTTTTTTCGCCTCGCCGCTGCTTGGAGCATGGATGGTTACCTTCCTGCTCCTCCTGCAAAGCAGCCTCACGGTCGCCGTGGGCGCTTCGGGTGCCGGTGGAGTCCGACCGAATATCATCCTGCTGCTGGCCGATGATATCGGATACGGGGATCTCGGCTGCTATGGAAACCGGGATGTTCCGACGCCGAACATTGACCGCCTTGCTGCCGAAGGCGTGCGGTTTACCGACGGGTATGTCACGTGTCCCGCGTGTGCGCCGAGTCGGCTCAGCCTCATGAGCGGTGCGTATCCCCAGCGCTTTGGGATGACATGGAATGACGATCGTAGTGCGCACAAGCTGCCCGATACCCAGCGCCTGCTGCCGGAGCTTTTGCGCAGCGGAGGCTATGTCACGGGCCTTGTCGGGAAATGGAACATCGTCCGCCCCGCGGAGGCCGTGTTTGACGAGGCTCACGATTTCATCGAATGGGAATCGGATTACTGGCCCCAGGCGGATGGTCACTACATCGGCAGCAATGCGAAGACGAATCCGGGATTTCGTTCCAGCAAGACCCAATATTGGGGACCGGTGCGTGAGGGCGACGAATACCTCAGCGATCGCCTTGCCCGGAAAGCGGTTGAATTCATCGACCGTCATGCGGATGAGCCGTTCTTCCTCTATGTGGGATTCAATGCGGTGCACAGCCCGTGGCAGGGGCGCCTGAAGGACAAGGAACGATTTGCACACCTGCCGCTTGAGGTGATGAGGCTCTATGCATCGATGATTGCCGGACTCGATGATGGCGTGGGGCGCATCATGGAGGGGTTGCGGAAGCGCGGTCTTGAGGAGAATACACTTGTGATTCTTCTTGGTGACAATGGCCCGGCAATTGGCGGACCTCATATAGAAGGATGGAAATCGGATTGGCCGCAGAGGGTCATCGTGGGATCGACGGGAGCGCTGACCGGAGCCAAGACGCAACTCCTCGAAGGCGGCATCCGCGAACCCTTCATCGTACGCTGGCCCGCGCGGTTTGCCGGAGGGCGCGAATATCATCACCCGGTGATCGCGAACGATGTGCTACCCACGCTTTGCGCCGCTGGCGGAGTCAATGCGTCATCCGGGACCGTGGTCGATGGAGTCGACCTCCTTCCTTTTCTCGGGATGGAGAAATCAGGGGAGCCCCATGCGACCCTGTACTGGAAAATCAAGTCGTCAGCCGCTTTGCGCCGGGGTGATTGGAAATTGTTGATGCTGGCGCCGGACTGGAAGCCGCAGCTCTATCATCTCGGCAGGGACATCGGGGAATCACATGATGTCGCAGCCGAGCACCCTCAGCTTGTGCGCGAGCTCCACGACGCATGGCTGACCTGGAATGCTCCTTTGCCTCCGCCTGCGAGGCACTGACCCCCTGTCTTTTCCCGATCCGTTGTTCGCTCACGTGGATTTGTCGCCAACCGGTACTCTCAAGGCGCAAGCGGAGCGTGCTATTTGAATCTGTTGGCGCGCATCGTATTGTTCGAGAGAAACGTCCGTGATGCCTTCATTTTGGCGCTGGGAAACTCGCAGTTCACGATCACATTCCCGTGGCCAGACTGGAATTTTGCGGTGGCGCTCCTGGCTCCTCCGTCAAACAAGCAATCCTCGATGATGTTCGCAGAGGGCGGCACATCTGCGGTTTTGGGGGCGTCGTACAGGTCCTCCTTCTCTTCGTCGGTCGCCTGGGACTTGTGCGTTCCCTTCGATAGTTTCTTCTGTGTTACCCAGTTATCCTTCCTCTTTCCGGCATTGGGACTGAGCCCATTCCCCAGCTCAAACACGGTTTTCATCCCGGGGCCCCCGTGAAAGGTGACATGCTTCAGCGTGTTCCCGTAGCAACCGAAGAGGGGGTTGTCGACATACCGTTCGTTGTAGAAGCGCACGAATGGCTCGGTCAATTTCCTGCAAATCACGGTGCCGTTCGAGATCGTGGCCTTGCGGGAGTGAAAATTGATATTCGCGATCTTTGGAACGCCGTCGCCAAAATCGATCTCGAAGCCGTCGACCGTGACATTCCTGTTATATTGACCGATGGAAATCGCGTCCACCGCCTGGGGAAACCCGGCGATCGGTTTGTAGGTTCCGTGGATGTTTCGAACGAGCAGATCGTGGGACCCCGTCTTTATTTCCATGCAGCGCCAGGAAAAAGTCCCCGTGATATTCGTGAACGTGGAATGAGCCATGGCATTCATGCCGACCAGGCGAACGCCGTCAATGAGCCTGATATTATCAATGTGACACTTGTAGGCGTATTGGCTTCCGGTGATCTGTGACGCATCGATGGTCATGTTCCGGAGGACGACATTCTGAACGCCCCCGAAATTGATTTCGAGGTGGCTGTCGAAATTCCCGTTCGCACAGATTTGCACGGCATCCACGTCCTCGTCGAAGGGGTATTCGAAGGAAAGTCGGGCATCGTCGATTCTCTCGATTCTAGCCATCGTGACGTGGTAAGGAAGCGTGACCTTCGAGAGATTCATGCCCCTCCTGACGGCCGATGTGATGAGCACAAGCTGGCCGGGTTTGAACAGCGAGGCATCAGCGGGATTCTTCAGGGTAAGGGAACTTTGGCCGATCTTCATTGGCTCCCTGACGTCGTAGAAATCATATCCGGCGCCGTGGTTCTCCTCCTTGTTGAACCCGTAGGGCGCGTGATCGCCAAACAGGAATCCAAAATTGAGCGATCCTCCGCGGGACCTGTCGTTCCGCACGAGACCCTTGTTGTTGCCGTCAACAATCACATTGTCCCTCATGACGATGGGTGAGCTGATCACATAGCTCCTTTCAGCGAGTACCTCACCGTGGTCCTCTGAGGCCTTGTCCACCGCCTGTTGAAACGCAGCGCCGTCAATGGTGATTTTCAGATCGCGGACATTGGGATACGCTTTTCTGGCTTCACTGATACTCGTGTACTTTTCTGAGAGATAGTGGACCCTGCCGTCGCCAATCGCGCCGAACATTTCGGGGGTGACGGTTTTCCCTGCGGGTTTCAGCTGAGCAACATCGTGAAACTCAGCGGAGGAAGCCGTACGAAGTGGAACTTGAGGGCTTGCCTTACTTGGCTGGGTCTTGGCCGAAGAGAATACGGAAACCTGCGATGCTGCCAGGAGCAGCAGGATCATCCGGATTCTCAAGAAGCGGGAACGCGTGTGGAATCTTGAGCGATGCATGGACGTAGAGTGCAATGAATTGAATCGCCATTGGCCTCAGCCTCCTGCGCCTTGAAATCAAAACAGACGGCAGATGGCTGGTCCGTTTGACGTACTGCGGACCCTGCCATTGTCCATAATGACGACGATACGCTGGCGCAGGTTACCCGGAACCCTGGAAACCTCGGGCAAACAAGCAGCCTGAGTTTCACGCCCTTTTCATCGTGGAGGTGAGCCCCGAAGGGCAACCGGCTACTTTTCCAAACCTGCCGCCCGCGCGAAGGCATGAAAATCGAGGGCTGTATTTTGGTCGTGAACAATTTTCCAGGCGCCCTCCTGAAGCTGGAAAACGTAGACCAGCCATGTCTCAAATCCGACGGCGTCCTTGTCGGGCTTATACGAGTATCGGATCAGTGCCATCGCCATGTCTGCGCCGACGACTTTGTGGATCACCGAGGCTTTCCAGATCCATTTCGGATCCTTGAACCAGGCTTCGTGGATCGCAATGGTCTCGGCGGGTGTCTTGAAGGCGAACCCGTTCTGAACGATCGTGTAGAGGGTGTCGCCGGAGGTCAGGTGCGACTTGAATGCTGCGAGATCGCGGTTGGCGATGGCGTCGAAGTGCGCATTCAGCGCGGCGTCGAAATCGGGGATCTTGCTTTTCGAGGGGTTTGGCATGGTTGGAAGTTGGAAATGAAATGTTCCGGAGACGATGCCCCGAACTGCCCTCAACGATAGTCACACGGGTCGCATGGACTGACCTGCTGAAATCGAGAGAGGCTCAGATCGTGTTGGCGTGCTGGCGTGGCGAGCGGGTCAGCGTTGTGTCGAAACGCATGGCGATGACGCGGAGAAGCGGCATACCGCGGGGCGTCACATCAAGTCCGTTCTCATGCAATTGAATCAGACCGTCTTGCTCGAGATCCGCGAGCCCCGCCAACTCGGATGCGAACAGAGTCCTGAAATCCTCGCCGAGGTTCTGCGAGAGTGCGGTGTAGTCGAGCCGACGGTCGCACATGAGCCTCATGATCACCATCCGCCGCCTGCGGTCGTCGATCGTCAGCCTCAACCCCCGGTCAATGGGCAGTTCTCCACGATCCAGCGCAGCGCGCCATCCGGAAAGGGTCTTGTGATTCTGGCGGTAGGTTTCCTCGGTCGAGGAGATGGCCGAGATCCCGAATCCATAGAGGGACGTGCCTGCCTGGGTGCTGTAGCCCTGGAAATTTCGTTGCAGGGTGCCGTTGCGCAGTGCGATCGCCAGGGAGTCGTCCGGCCGTGCGAAATGGTCCAGACCAATGTCCACGTAGCCTGCTCCGATCAATTTTTGGTGGGCGATGGAAAACATGGCCCATTTGGCTTCTGAGTTGGGAAGCTGCTGCCGGTCGTCGAAGATTTTCTGAGCGGGCTTCATCCACGGTACATGCGCGTAGCTGAAGAGCGAAAGACGATCCGGCTCGATCTCGAGAATGCGATCGATGGTCTCCGAGAACGAGACCTGCGTCTGCAGTGGCAGTCCGTAGATCAGATCCAGGTTGATGGAGTTGAAGCCATTCTCCCGCAGCCATCCGATGGCATCGATGTTCATCTGATGCGGCTGGATGCGGTGCACGGCGACCTGTACCTCGGGATTGATGTCCTGGACGCCGAGCGATGCGCGGTTTGCACCAATCGCCCTCAACGCGCTGACGTGATCGCGGGTCAGGCGGCGAGGATCAACCTCTACGCTGAATTCGCAGTCGGGCGAAAACCGGAAGTGGGAATGAATCAGCTCACCGAGCCGACGGAGCGTGTCGGGTGGAAGAAAGGTCGGGGTGCCACCACCAAAATGAACCTGGCTGACCTTACGCGTGGCATCGATGCGAGCGGCGGTGAGTTTTACCTCCCGTGCGAGATCGTCGACGTAGGTATCCGCTGCGCCCCGCTGCCGGGTGATGATCGTATTGCAGCCGCAGAACCAGCAGAGTGTTTCGCAGAACGGCAGGTGGAAGTAGAGAGAGAGCGGACCCTTTGACGTGTTGTCATCCCTGATGGCTCCCTCCAGGTCCAGATCCTGCCAGTTGTTCAGAAACTTGGTGGCCGGCGGATAGGACGTATAACGCGGGCCGGGCACCGAGTACCTCTGTATCAGG
>CAUJJL010000131.1 GCA_963205455.1 Verrucomicrobiota bacterium | reverse complement strand
TATCGTATCCGAGCGGTAGCGCGTATTACGTCAGGCGGGACAGGCTTCTTCTTAGCGTCGAAGAATCTTACGACCATCTGCGCACCAGGCGTCTGGATGTTGATCCAACCGCCGCTTTGGCGCTCCACATTTACACCGATTTCCGGCAACTCATGGGGCTTACTTTCGCCGGCCGCCTTGACCGAAGTGGACGCCGCAATAGATACGGCGGTCACTGTCGCTATTATTATTGGGCGAAAGGACTTCATGAGCCGGGCGATGAACTCAATTCGCTACGGGATGAGAAGCGCACCAAGACGACGGATGCAGCTTCGGGCGACAGTGGCACCGAAGCGCATCCGGTGAACGCCAGTATTACAATGGCAGCTAAGCGTGGCGCGTTCATGAACCCTTCTTCGCTTTGGCCGTGCAGCTCGTTGTGGCTACACGGCGGTTTCTCCGGTTTCACCACTGCTCACGCGCAAGGCGGATTCGAGCGGCATGGTATATACTTTCCCGTCACCACGGTTGCCCGTATGTGCGGCTGAGGCGATGGCCTTCCTCAGCACATCAACACGATCATCCGGCACCATTACCTCAAGACGCACTTTGCGCGCGGTCCCAAGCAGGGCTTCGGCTTCCTCATCAGAGGAATGGCCGTGGCGTCCGCCACGGCCAAACCCCCTCACGTCGCTAAACGATGCACCGGTCAAGCCCGGCACGTTGTGCAAGGCATGGCGAACGGCCTCTTCCTTGGAGGGACGAATGAAGGCGACTATCGTCTTCATGACTTCACTTCTTGTCGTGAGCGTGCTCTTTGCCGGCGTCGTCGCATATGCAGGCGTATTCAGCGCGCTTGCACTCGTCGCAGACCTCGTCGTGGAAGAGCACGCGATAGTTTTTAGGACGCGCAGTTACGTTGTCCCGGATCTGAACGACAACGTTGTAGTCATCGCCCTCGGGCAGGGGAACCGTGGAGACAAGGGCACCATTCTTCTCGATGAAATCCAGTTTCACCTTGCCCGTCTTCGCTTCCGCCGTGGCGAAAACAACCTGTCCAGAAACGGGCAAAGGTTTCATGTCTTTATCGTAAAGCGAGACGACGACGCTGCGGTCATTCTCGACAAAAAATTCGGCGTGCGGCGCGTCGGTCGTCAGAATCCGACCACCTTTCGGTCCAGGAATCGGCTTGGCAACGAGCGCGACGGTCGAAACCGCCAACGCGATGATAGCGAGTATGGCTTTATGGATGTTGTTCATGGGAAAAAATCGTTACTTAGAACGGCCAGAGCCAAAACGCTGCTGAGGCGACCGTATGCAGCCCGTGTTTCCAGTGCTCGACCGCCTCGAAAACAATCATGGCTAAGAGAAACCAAACCACCTCTCTCAGGGCGCGCTGAACGCCACGGACATCGAGTGTCACCATCACCGGACAATGATAGCCGCTGAAACTCGGCCAAAAACGCGGGACGCGAGCGCAATAATCGTGATAGATATTGCCGAAAAGCTCACCCAGCCTCCGCTCTTCATTTCTAACGACGAAGAAGTGATAGACCCAGAAGAAGACGCCCACCAGCAGGGCTAGCATGAGCAATCGGGCAGCCATGAGCAGGCCCACTAGTCCAAGGAAGGAAAAACAATACAGCGGGTTGCGGCAGAGAGAATACGGACCATCTCGACAGAGTTCTAGATTCTTTCGACCGCCGATGAATATCGCGCACCATATACGTCCGATTACCGCAAACGCCACGAAGACCTGACCGAGCAATTCAGTTCCAATCATCAGTCGCTCATCAACGTCCGCGCCACTCAAACAGACGACGCCCAGGAGAAGAGCCGTTACCAGCCAACTTACCGTCTTTCTCAGTTGCGCAATGCGTCCGGCGCTCGAAGGAGCGGCGAATTCGCCCTCACTATGGGGTTCAAGAGGGTTGTCATTATTGATAGAATCCACGATCTGAGGCGCAGGGGAAACGCAGTTCGAGTTAATCAGCCGTTCACATGCGGCTCGTCATGAGCGCGCACCTTGATCGTCGCGGTGCCTGCCGGCATCGACGGAATCGACAGCGTGTAGTGTCCGCGATGAGCCATCTTGTGAGTTCCGCGTCGCAAATCGCGGGGCTCGAAATTAGTCAGTTCACTCCGTAACTCGCGACCGGATGCGTCCAGAAACGAAACATCGATGTGAGTCTGAGTCGTGGTCAGCGCGTCGAACTGGCGATAAACCCAACCGTCCAAGAGCAATTGTCCGTCTTTCACCACGAGCTTGGGTTGATATACTGCCACCGCCTTCGACGGTATGCGTTCAAGTCCGACCGAAGCCGCCTCGCGCGGCAGCGGCACCGAGGCGCAGCCGGTCAGACCGGCTGCGCCCAACAAAATCCCTACACACTGTGCGTTCATGCATGTCCTCCGTTTGTGGACGAAGCAACCGGCCCGGTGCGGTCGGCTCGGTCGCGCTCCGCCCAACAGTAGAGCGTTGGTAGGAGCACGAGCGTCAGGAACGTCGCCGTGATGATGCCTCCGATGACGACGGTTGCTATGGGACGCTGCACTTCGGCCCCCGAACCGGTGGCAAGCGCCATCGGCACGAAACCGAGAGCAGCGACCAACGCGGTCATCAGCACCGGCCGCAAACGGGTCAGCGCGCCTTCAATCACAGCATCACGCACCGTTTTGCCTTCTTCGCGAAGCTGATTGATGAACGAAATCATCATCACGCCGTTGAGCACAGCGACGCCCGAAAGGGCGATGAAACCGACCGCCGCCGAGATCGAAAATGGCAGGTCTCGCAGCCAGAGCGCGAAGATACCACCAGTCACCGCGAGCGGGATTCCCGTATAAACGATCACCGCCTGACGAACGCTGCCAAACGCCATGAAGATCAGCAGAAAGATGAGCAGCAATGCAGCAGGCACAACGATGGCGAGCCGAGTGCGCGCCTCTTGGAGATTTTTGAAAGCACCGCCATATTCTACGAAGTAGCCGTCCGGCATCTTCACTCCGGCCCCGATCTTTTGCTGTGCCTCAAGCACGAAGCTCTGCACGTCGCGGCCACGTAGGTTGACCTGAATAGCCATGCGACGCTGGAAAGCCTCGCGGCTGATCGTGTTGACACTTTCAGTAATGCTCACATCAGCCACCTGTCCCAGCGTGACCATGCCGCCGTCCGTCGTGCGCACTGGAAGATTGGCCACGTTGGCAAAGTCCTGTCGTGATGCCTCCGGCAGACGAGTGATGATCGGGTATCGACGATTGCCATCCACAATCACCCCGCCTTCGACGCCGGCGAACGCGGTCTCGATAACCTTGTTCACTTCGTCAGCATGAACGTTGTAACGCGACATGGCCGCACGATTGAGCACGACCTGGAGGACGGGTGCCTTGCCGGCCGCATCAAATTCCACATCGGCCGCACCGGGGATTGTCTCCACGATTTCGCGGACCTCTCCGGCGACTTTCTCCAAGGTATCGTAGTCGTCGCCGAAGACTTTGATCGCAATGTCGGCACGACTGCCGGAAAGCAGTTCGTTGAAACGAAGCTCGATCGGTTGCGAAAAAAGATAGCTCTGGCCGGGAAAATGAACGGCGAGCTCCTTGGACATTAGGTTCGTCAACTCGTCCTTTGTAATCGTCCGGCCATCGATCTTCCGCCATTCGGAGGGCGGCTTGAGCATGATATAGCTGTCCCCTACATTGACTCCCATCGGATCGGTCGCGACTTCCGATGTGCCAACGCGGGCAAAGGTGTGCGTGACCTCGGGAAACTTCTCCAACATCAGTTTCTCCGCGGCGGTCTGCATTTCCATCGAGGGTGAGAGACCGATGCTGGTCGTTCGGATCATCTGGGCGGCGAGCGAGCCTTCGTCGAGTTGCGGGATAAATTCCGCTCCGAGGTGAGTGAACACCCACATCGAGAGGCCGAAGATACCGATAGCGATGGCCGACATGAGCCAGCGCATCCGCAGGCTGAAATGCAGCACCGGCGTGTAGAGCCGTTTCGCGAAGCGGATGAGAAAGTTATCCTCCTCGCTGACCTTTCCGGTCATGAAGAAAGAGCAAAGCACCGGCACCACTGTGAGGGCGAGGATCAGCGCCCCGATGAGTGCGAACACGACGGTGAACGCCATCGGCGTGAACATCTTTCCCTCGATGCCGGTAAGGGTGAACATCGGCAGGTAAACGATGGTGATGATCGCCACGCCGAAGACGGTGGGCGTGCCCACCTGCTTGCACGCCATGAGGATCGTGTGCACCCGCTCTTCTTTGGTCAGAAGTCGCCCGAGCTGATGCTGGCGATGCGCCAGCATACGCACGATATTCTCCGCCATCACAACCGCTCCGTCCACGATCAGCCCGAAGTCAACCGCGCCCAAGCTCATGAGGTTGCCGGAAACGCCGTATCGCACCATGCCGGTCATCGCAAAAAGCATGGAGAGCGGGATGGCAGTGGCGACGATCAGCGCCGCGCGCCAGTTGCCGAGCAGGGCGATAAGGATCGCGATCACGAGGATCGCGCCCTCGAACAGATTCTTTTCCACCGTGCGAATGGTGGAATTCACAAGATCGGTGCGATTATACACCGTCTCTACTTCGATACCGGGAGGCAGCTTTGATCGCAGTTCCTCAATACGGTCATGCACCCGGCCAGAAACCAGCCGGCTGTTCTCTCCGATAAGCATGAGGGCAGAGCCGAGCACCGCCTCCGCACCGTCGTGCGTCGCTGAACCTGTTCGGACGCCGGAGCCGATGCCGACTTCGGCGACATCCTTCACGCGTAATGTCGAAGCACGCGCACCGGAGAACTTGATTGGAAGGTTGGCGATTTCTTCCGTTGTCTGGACGCGGCCGATGGCACGCACGGTGACAGCTTCGCCGCCTTTCTCGACCACCGAGCCGCCTGCGTTGGCGACGTTCTCGGCGACAATGTCGGCGACTTCGCCGACAGTGAGACCCACGCTGGTGAGTTTCGCGGGATTCGGCATGATGACGATCTGCTTGTCGTAGCCGCCCGATGTATTCACTTCCGTGATGCCGGGCACGGTGCGCAACGCCGGCTTTACGATGTAGTCCTGCGCGAGCTTGAGTTCACGCAAGCGGTCCACCGGGTCAGCCGGTGCCCCGGCAAAATCCTTTTTGTAGCGAACCGTGTAGTGGTAGATTTCCCCCAAGCCCGTCGTGATGGGAGCGAGCTTCGGTGTGACGCCGGGCGGCAACTCATCGAGCACCGCTTGGAGTCGTTCTCCGGCGAGCTGGCGGGCGCGATAGAGGTCCGTGCCTTCCTGAAAAATCAGAGTAACCTGTGAAAGGCCGAATTTGGAAATGGAGCGAACTTCGAGGAGTTTCTCGATACCGCCCATTTCCACCTCGATGGGGTAGGTAACGAGCTTTTCGATTTCCTCGGGTGCGAGCGAAGGCACCGACGTGTTAACTTGCACCTGAACGTTGGTGATGTCGGGCACAGCATCGATGGGCAGCCGAAAGGCCGACCATGCGCCGACGCATAAGAGCGCCACCGCACCGAGCAGCACGAAAACGCGCTGGCGCAGGGCAAACTCAAGGATCTTGTCGATCATTGGAAAAAGGAGAATAGGTTAAAAAGGAGGAAAGGAATCAGTGGCTGTGGCCGCCGCCTTTGGTCAGACGCAGTTCGGCCAGCCAGAGCTGATCGACGGGAGTCACGACCACGATGTCGCCGGCATAGAGGCCGTCGGAGATTTCGATAAAGTCGGCCGAACGTGCACCCGCCTTGACGGGAGTGCGCAAGTAAGCGCCGCTATTCACGACATACACGAAGGCGCCGGTAGCACCGTCGAGCACGGCGGAACGCGGCACGGAAAGCACCGCCGTCGGTTCAACCGCGAGAGCGAGTGTGACAAAATCGCCAATTTGATGCTGGCGTGATGCGTCAAGTTCAAAGACCAGATCAACGAGTCTCGTCGCCGCAACCGTGCTGCGGTCGATGCGCACGAGCTTCGCCCCGGTGAAGGAAGATTTCTCCAACGGCGCGGCCTGCTCTTCGGTAAGTCGAGCGCTGGCGAGCACGCGCGGCGTGATCGCGAAGACTTGCGCGGTAACATTCAATTCTGCCGCGAGCGAGCGCTCTTCCGCTTCCGCCGTGCGCAGATTGAGTGCTTTGATTACCTCGGGGGAGAGTTGGAGCCCGCGTCCTTCCTTGAAAGTGACGCCGCCGTCGTCGCCCCCTTCTTCACCAGCGTGCTCGGAATGGTCGTGGCCCGCTTCGGAAGACGCCTTTTTGCCACAGCCGACAAACAGTAGGGCTGAGCCGACCAGACTGATAGAAAACCAAGGACGGAGCTTCATGGCTTGATTTCGACGGGATTGAAATCGAGGCCGGTGAGTTGCTGGAGCTTGAGTCCAGCCGCGAGTGTTTCGCCCTGCGTGTCGAGCAACGCCTCGACTGCGTCGAGATAACTGTTCTGCAACTCCACGTAGGTAGCGATGGGCACCGCCCCGGTGCGATAGTGGCGGTCGGCCAGCTCGGCAGCCTCACGAAACTTCTCCACTGCATCGGGTGCCCAGCGGCGAGACTCGGTGAGTTTGGTTGCGAAGGCTTGTGCGGATGTAAGGACCTCGCGGTCGAGTTCGCGTAAAGCGACGAGAACGGCAGCCTCCGCTTGGCGACGCCGGGCGTTGGCGACCTCGACTGCCGCACCCGCGCGGCCCGTGACCGGCAGCGGCACACTCAGACCGAGACCGACGATGGTTTCGCGGTCGCCGACATTGTCGCGCGACAGATAAGGACCGACACTAATGCCTGGATAACGCTCGTTACGTGCAAGGCTCACAGCGAAGCCTTGCTGCTCCAACTCCACCAAGCGCATCCGATAGTCGAAATTCTTCTGCCGTGCCGCGGCCAATAGCTCCGTGGTTGGAGGCACTGCGTTGTAGGTCAGGGCCGGCGCTGCAACACGCAGCGAGGCATCGACCGCCGCACCGCGGAGCTGGTTGAGTTCGATCAGCGCCGCTTGAACGGTAAGCTCCGCTTCTGTCGCACGACGCTGGAGAGCGAGTTCACTGGCTTCGATGACCCGCGTTTCGAGCAGTGGCGTGACACCGGCGGGATCGCGCGCGAGAAAGGTCTCCTTCAACGAGGAGAAACGGTCCGAGACTTCCCGGATCGCAGCCGCCTTGGCATTTGCGGCATAGAGTCCGAAAGCAAGCGTGCGAGCGCGGGCAGTGAGGGCGTTCTCGAAACGAGCGACACCGAGTTCGGCCAACTCGACCTGGCGATTGGCAATGGCCTTGCGCAGCGAGAGCCGGCCAGGCCACTCGAACGTTTGCGTGATCGACACCGACCACACGGTGCCATCGCCAATTTTGGCTCCGGTCGAATCTCTGAGCCGTTTTTGTCCGAGATCGAGGGAGAGTTCTGGATCGTTGAGACGTGAAGCGATGCGAGCGCCCGCCTTGGCCGCCGCAATTTCTTCTTCATAGAACTTGCGCTCGGGATTATTCGAGACGATTTCGCCGACAAGCGTAGTCAGCGAAACTGCCTCAGCAGGTTGACCCTGCGCGACCCCGGTAAGGGCGATTGAAAAAAGCCCAAGAAGAGGGCGAAAAAAGAGAGAAGTTGGTAAGGAAAATGGTTTCATGCAGACGCGTAAACGCAAAGAGGGAGTGGGAGTGGACCCGCGAAAATTGGACGCGCGCAGGCGTCCCCAGCAGGGTCAAACGGATGAATACAGGCTGACTAGTCCGCGCAGGGACTAATCAACCAAGGAGCGAGGGTGCACGCGCAGGAGGCGCGGCACGCCGCACAAACTGCCAAGCCGGAACCCAGTCCAACGGTCGCGACAATTCTTCGTCGGCGATCCTAGCGTCTCTAAACTCAAGTTCCGGAGCACTGACTATCCAATACAGACAGGCAAGAGTCAGGATTGATGGCGGGGTCAATTTGACCGAACCGCTATCGGTCTTATAGCTACCTTCCTCAATAATCCTGCACCCATCGTGCGCACACGATGCGTTGGTGGAATGTTCGCACTGGAGAAGTGCGTTTCCTTCGGCAGCTTCGAGCAAGCAATGCTGCGTTATCGGCACCCAGAGGATGGCGAGAAGCAGGCAGAAGCTTTTGAATGCGCGAGACACGAAGTGGTCTTTACATGGCCCTGAAAACCTTTGCGTCAAGTTAGTTTCCTTCTTCATGGGTCAGGAAGAACAACCCCAGCTCGTCGTTAAGTCACTATGTCGAACGAGATAGGAAAATCGCGAGTTGCGGCTCAAGTTCTCGGCGAGTCGCTACGCCGATTGAGAATTACCCCACAGATAGGCAGCATTGGAATCGAAGCCTGTCGCGCGAACGAACCCCTTTTCTAGAAATTAGCCGGCACGTGAAATGGCTCCGAAGGGCCGTCTTCCATCTCAGCCACCACCAGTTTTCCGCACTGAGTCGGTCGCCAACAGCCATCCCGACCGAAATGGTAATAGTCCGCCGTCCTGATGATCGTGACGATACCTACCTTGGCGTGATCCAAATCCTCGGGGGTCGGTATTTCAGATGTTCCGAAAACAACACCGTCATCGCGAAAGAAAAGGTAACAGATTTCTGTCATGGAGCATGACCAAACGCTGTGAGATCGAATGACGCCTATGTTCTGATCAATACCACGGAATTTTCCTCTAAAGAACCAGTTATTTACTCAAAACCACACGTTGGTCGCCTCAAACGTCTCCTGACTACTGTCTGTGTCAACTCAAGAGGCGGAACATTAGAATGGACGCTTGGACACGACCCAAGCATTCGCTCACGTCCTGCTTCACTTTCGGAGAGAAAAGGGCCTTACGCACGAAGCCCTCGCGGAACGCTCTGGGCTTCATCCTACGACTCTTTCGCTGCTGGAGCGAGGAAAGCGCCAGCCCAGCCTTGCCACGATTTTTCTTCTGGCCCACGGACTTGGCTTGGAGCCGGAACACCTGATTCGCGAAGTTAGCAAGCTGCGGCCCAAACTTCGTCGGTAAGAACGCGGCGGCCGGCCGGATTCGTTCATTTCTGTGTTTATATCTCGGGGAAATGTCTTTCCCCAGCCCGAGCCTGGCGTCTCGGGCACCCCATTCTAGCGGGGACACCCCGCAACGCCCCGACGCCGGCTGGCGCCGGAATTCTTCCACCAGCTCCCGGCCTTGGTTGCACCCAATCGCTCCGGCCGCTGCAGCGGCGGTCGGCGCTGCGTTCGGAGACGGCTTGGCTTCCGCGCTCACGCCTGCGCCGACTCCTCACTCCGCTTCCGTCCGCCGCCTCCGCTTGCCTCCGCTGGTTTCTGGGTCAGCGGGCCGGGAGCAATCGGTTTTTGACCGCTCAAGCGCCGCTGGGGCTGGGTTGCTCGCTCTCTTTGCGCCGCTCGCACATCCGCAGTCAGCGGGGGCCACTCCCAGAGGGAAGCCTTAGCTTAGCCCCTGCACCGGCTGGCGGGCCTCGCGCTGCGCACTCCGCCCGTCCGCGCCTCAAGGTATTGCTCGCTGCGCTGCGCTCCACCTTGTGCGGCCGGGGCTTCACGTCGGCATCCCTCCGGGGTGGCCGATTTTCGGTTCGGCTCCGGTTGGGGTCCGCGTAGCGCGGCCCGCTACACCCCGCGCCCTCGTTGGGGCGCTCAGTCCAATAAAGTCATGAATACGTTCGTTCCTCCCTCCCGCGCCTTCAAAGCGCTTTCGTCCGATGATCTCCGCCGCGTCGCCCCTTCGGTTTTCGCCGAGCATGCCCGGCCTAGTGTTTCCGCCCGCTACACGTTCGTTTCCACCGCGCAGGTCGTTGCCCTGCTCGGGGCCGAGGGGTGGGAGCCCGTGAAGGCTTCCGAACAACGCGTGCGCTTGGAGGACCGCATCGGGTTCCAGATGCACGAGGTTCGTTTCGCCCGTCGCGCCGACCTTGAAGCCGGGAGCTTCGAGATAGGGGCAACCCGTCCGGAAATGATCCTGCAAAACGCGCACGACGGCAGCCGCGCCTACCGAATCGACGCGGGGCTTTATCGCTTGGTTTGCCGCAATGGCCTGACCGTGGCGGATGCCGATTTCGCTCATGTCTCCATCCGGCATGTGGACGTGTCCGCCGACACCTTCGCGAAGGCCGCGCAGTCCGTGGCCGAGAACACTCCCCGTGTGCTGGAGACGGTTGCCAAGTGGCAGGTCGTGCAACTCCCGCAGGCGACTAGAGTCGAGTTTGCCCGCCGGGCGCTGGCCCTGCGTTGGGACGCCAGCCAGCCGGTGACGCGGCTTCTCAATCCCGAGAAGCTGCTCGCTCCCGTGCGCTATGGAGATGCCGCCACCGACCTCTGGACCACCTTTAACGTGTGCCAGGAGCACCTGCTTCGAGGCGGGGACCGCTACATGGGACACGTCGAGGGAACCGGATTCCGGCGCAACCGCACGCGTCCCGTGTCGGGCCTGAATGAAGGCCAGAAGCTCAACAAGGCACTCTGGGCGCTCGCGGATGAATTCGCCTGCAACTGAAACCCTCAATGGGCGCGGCGGCGACGCCGCGCCCCTTCTCTCATCAAACGCACGCCCATGAAAACCGCCACCCGCCAGCGCGCTCAACGCGCCATCCATCTTCTGAAGCTTCTGGCCGACGCCAGGGAGCGCTCGGACGATATTCTCCTCCCCAACGGCCGGTCGTTCAACAGCCGGCACTACGACAACTGCTTCGAAGCCGGCGACGGCACCGAAGTCGTCGTCCTCATCATGCAGGCCCTCCGCACCGATGTAGCGTTGCAGCGTGCATTCCGCTACGGGCTGTCCCGCCACTTCGTCGATCCCGAAGGATGGGGCAAAACGCTCGTCGATTGGGAAGCGCGGCAGCCGACCGCCGTCCAACTATCCCTTTTTCGGTAGATGCGCCCCGCTGCCTTTCATTCCCTATGCCTTCATTTTACAGCCATGAACTCTCATCCGATCCACCGTCCCAACGAGGCCGACCGCAAGGCTGCCTTGGATGAATTCTTCTCGGCCGTGCGCGCGGCGGCGCGTGAAAGTGACGCCGCCGTGGCCGCCGCCAAACCCGCCTTGGAGCGGCTTGCCGACGCCATCGCCGGCCGTGACCACGGCCAGGCGATTCGCGTGCGCTCCATCCTGATTTCCCTCTACACGGGCGGCACCGTGCTGGCCGACGTGTCCGACTTGCTGGCACTCGATTGGACCCTTCGCCGGGACCTGTGCGCCGTGCTGCTCGCCTTCAATCACGGCGAATTCAGCTACGACTATTTGCGCGCCGCCTTCGAGCGCGCTGGCGACAAGAACGCCCGATGGTTTCTCGGCGCTGCCAACAATCCACGCGAACGGCTTCACGAAGCCCTCACGTTCGCCAAACCCGGCCCGCTCGATACGACACCGCGCACCTTGAGCGAGAAGGGCGTGGCCGGTTTCGTTGCGAGTCTCTTCACAGGCCGCCCAGTGGACCTGAATTTTGCGATGCAAGGGCTCGACGAAATCCGTCGCTCATTGGTTGTCGGACTTTTCGCCGACTACATGGCCGGCCGGTTCGACGCGGACGATGGAGACTCTGTTCGCACGCATTTTTTGCTGGTCGCTGCGTTCTGATCCATCGTCCGTGCCGCCCCGACTCGCGCCGCTTCCAGATGGCCCAACCAGCCTGTCGGGGCCCCGTTCACTCCTTTCTTCGGTAGATACACTGCCGTATATTGGGCAAAGGTGCACGGCTGCAATTCAGACGATGGCCGGTTGAATCAACGCGAACCGACCACACTGGCCGGCTGAAATGCAGAATAAACCTTCAACTGCCGGCACGCCCGGCCAATCGCATCATGAATAACGGCATTCTTGAAACCTCATCTACCGAGCGCCTCCCAAAAACCGGACGGGCGTCTCGCTCGCCGATAAGCACGGATGAACTCTCCCGTTTGAAACGAGAGTTGCTGCAAGCCGAAGTGCGCCTCGCCAAAGCGCGAGCCACGGCCGTCGCTGCGGAAGTGGACATCAAAGTGCTCAACGCCCACCTCAAATCGCTCGTGAATTGAGCACGACGCAAGTCGCGCTCATGGTAGATCGAGCCCACTCTCTGGAGTGGCCTCTGTTCCTGGGCTAGCGATGCAGCGGGACGATTCTCCTGCGGGCCTACGACGGACAGGCGTTAATCGGTATCGAATGGAAGACTACACAATCCGTGGATGCTCGCTCCGCTCGAATTCTTCCAGCTCTGCCCCGTCCGGTAGCGCCCCATTTTATGGGCGGTCAAGGTAGTGCCTGCGGCCTCCACCACGCGCAAACATTCCGCTTCCCCCTCGATTGGTCCCGCTGCGCGGGACACGGCCTCGGCGCTCCACCCAGCGCTTTGACTTTCGC
>CAUJJL010000130.1 GCA_963205455.1 Verrucomicrobiota bacterium | reverse complement strand
CGTGTGCCCGATGGATCCCTTCCATGCGACGAGCGGAGACTGTGGAAAACGCGCCCCGATCCGTGTGGCCTCTAGGCGTCCTGCCTCAAGTGTGCCGGTGCCGTGTCCCTTCACCCAGAATCGCCTCCCATCGGTCGCGGTCATGATGCCCGCGAGACACGCATCGAAGCCTGCGCCGTCGGGTTGGTTGGCGGTAAAGTGGAACATTTCGTTGTGCAGGCTTTGCCCCGCCAGGATAAAATCGCCGCGATCCGCCGTGAGGATCGCAAACGCGGCACCGTCTCCGAGGGCGATCGATCCTGTCGCGCGGTCCTGGTAGGGTGCGGGAAATTCGGTGTTGAGGATCTTCAAAGCGTGAAAGCCGCCCGTCACAAACGGACTCAGGAAATCGAAGGAGAAAACGAGCACCTCATCCGCAAGACCCGCCGCGAGCAGCCGCGAACCGTGAAGCAACCCGAGATGGGCGGAAACACAGGCGTGTGAGAATGTGGTGATGGCATCGCCCCATCCGAGCTGCCCCACGAGCCAGTCGACGCAGGTGAACGGAGTGCCATGTCCGAGGAAACCAGGGTCGCCGCCGCGCCGGAATGCGTGCAGGGCACCGACACCGAAGTTGGAGCTGGTGATGATAACCGGACGGCGCGGCGATCCCCAGTCACCCGCTGGCAGGCGTCCAATCAGGCGACGTACGCTCGCAAGCCAGTTGGGCGGGTTGGTCTCGTCAAATCCGCGGCCCGTCATCAAGCCAATCGGCACGAGGTCGCCGCCATCCTGTCCCAGAACAGGCCGGGGCGCCAGTGCGGTACGTCCCTCGAGCAGACCCGCGACGGTGGCCTCGGTGTCGCCCAGCGCGGTGAGACACTCGCAGGCGGCGATGCGCGGGGAGGTGTATCGGGAAACGGGATACATGGTGACGGCAGGCGCGGAGGGCAGCCGTGGCGGTCAGGATGTTCCAAAGAATGCGCTGATCCTTCGCAGGCTTGCAACAAGAGCGTTGATGTCGGCAGGCGTGTTGTACACGTAGAAACTCGCCCGCACACTGCTCGGCAGTCCGAGTTTCTTCATCAGGGGCTGATTGCAATGGTGACCTCCACGCAGCGCGATGCCGTCCTGGTCGGCGAAAGTGACGACATCGTGGGCGTGTACCTCACGAAGGGCGAAGCTGACCAGGCCCGCCCGTTTCCCCTTGGGTCCGAGAATGCGGATACCGGGAATCTCCGCGAGCGCCGCGTAGGCTGCTTCCGCGAGCGCATGGTCGTGAAGGCTGATCTCGGGCCGCCCGATGGCGTCAAGGTAATCCATCGCCGTGCGCAGGGCGATGGCGTCGGCGACATTCGGTGTGCCCGCCTCGAATCGTTCGGGCGAGGGTTTCCAGCGGCTGCCGGTGAATTCGACCTGGCTGATCATGCCGCCGCCGGTCTGCCAGGGTGGCATCGCGTCGAGGAGAGCGCGGCGGCCGTAAAGGACGCCGATGCCGGTCGGGCCGGCCATCTTGTGACCCGAGAACGCGAGGAAATCGCAGCCGAACGCCCTGACGTCGACCGGCTCGTGACCGATTGACTGCGCGGCGTCGACGAGCGTGAGCGCTCCCACCGCGCGCGCGCGGCGACAGAGTTCCGCGACCGGATTGATGACGCCGAGCGTGTTGGAAATGTGGGTGAAGGCGAAGAGCTTCACCTGGGGTGTGAGGAGATTGTCGAGCGCGGCGAGATCGAGTCCGCCCTCCGCGTTGGAACCGAGGATCGGAACATACTTCACCCGCGCGCCGGTGCGTTCCGCGATGACCTGCCAGGGGACCAGATTGGAATGGTGTTCCATCTCGGTGAGGAGGATCACGTCGTCCTTCCTGAGGTTGGCGGCTCCCCAGCTCTGGGCGACGAGGTTGATCGACTCGGTGGTGCCGCGTGTGAAGATGATTTCGGCGGGATGTTCGGCACCTATGAACTGCGCGGTGCGCACGCGCGCGGCCTCATAGCCGTCGGTCGCGCGCATGGAGAGCGCATGCAGTCCCCGGTGCACGTTCGAGTTGTCCTTCTCGTAGTACCTCGTCAGCGCGTCGATCACCGCGCGCGGCTTGTGGGTGGTTGCCGCGTTGTCGAGGTAGACAAGCGCCCGGCCGCCTACGGACTGATGCAGTGTGGGAAATTCAGAACGGATATCGAGACCGCCAAGCATGGTGGTCCAATCAACCGCGTTTCCCGTGTAGTGTCACGCCGGAGTTTCATTTCTCCGGCTTGATCAAGGCTCAGACGCCTACGTGTGGAAATAGCGAACGAGATGGAAGAACAGGGGTGCTGCAAAACAAAGCGAATCGATCCGGTCGAGCATCCCACCGTGTCCCTCGATCATCGCACCAAAATCCTTCACCCCGCGGTCGCGCTTGATCGCCGACATGACGAGGCCGCCGCTGAATCCCATCAGACAGATGGCGAGCGCCATCAGCGCGGCTTCCCAGGGCGTGAATGGCGTGATCCACCAGAGCGCGGTTCCAAGAAGCACCGCGGAGACGATGCCGCCGACAAAGCCCTCGACCGTCTTGCTCGGGCTGACGAGCGGAGCGATCTTGTGTTTACCTAAAGTTTTGCCCCAGGCGTACTGGAGGACGTCGCTCATCTGCACGACACAGACGAGAAAACAGAGCAGCTTGGCGTTCTGTCCCTCGAATCCCGGAATACGCAGCGTGAGCAGCGCGGGCGCATAGCTGACAAAATAGACGCAGACCACGAGTCCCCACTGCAGGCGCGCCGTGCGGGCGAGGAAGTCACCGGTCTCACCCGCGATCGCGCAGCGGATCGGAATCCAGAGCGACGCATAGACGGGGATGAGGATGCTGAAGAGCCCGTACCAGTCGGTCCAGATGAAGTAGTAGTGGACGGGAAGGATGATGAAGAAGAGCCAGAGCAGGACGCGGTGATCCCCACGTCGTGTGGGGGCAAGGGTGACAAATTCCCGCAGGGCAAGAAATGACATCGTCGCAAAAAGCAGCGTCGATCCGAGCCGCCCGGATGCCACGGCGGCGGCAAAAAAAGCGACCATCACCCACCAGGCACGGATCCTGGAATTGAGATTCCGGACGACGGCCCGGGCATTTTCCGATGCGACCTTGCGTGAGAGGATCCAGCCGATGAGCGACGCAACGATCAGGAAGGCAAGCAGGCCTTCGAAGAACCAGCGCGCGTGGGCGTCGTGGAGCAAAGTCATGGGGAAATGAAGTCTACGGATGAGTCTACGGATGATCCCTGAGGGCCATGACGGCGCTCCGGGCGCGTTCGGAAAAGGCATCCTTGGTTTCGCCTTCGATCCGTGGAAGAGGGGCGCCGAAGGTCACCGAACAGATCAGCGGGATCGGGAGCAGTTCGCCTTTTGGAAGCACGCGGTTGAGGTTGTCGATGAGCACGGGGATCAATTCCGCTTCGGGATGCTGTTCCGCGAGGTGAAAGAGTCCGCCCTTGAACGGCGCCGGATCGGGTCCCGCGGAACGTGTTCCTTCGGGGAAGATGATCAGCGAATCGCCTGCCGACAGCACCTCGCCCAGGTCGCGTACGGGATTGTTCGTGCGTGTCACCTGCTTGCGCTCGATGAGGACGACATTGAACACGGCCTTCGATGCGAGCCAGCGCCGCAGGGGACCGCCGGTCCAGTAGTCGCGTGCCGCCGCCGCGCGTGTGTGTGCCTGCACGGCTCCTGGCAGGACCGACCAGAGTACGACGAAGTCGAGGTGACTGGAGTGATTGGCGAAGAAAACGCGCGGCGCGGCGGAGTCGAAGGCTCCGGGGATCCATCTGCCGCGGGCGCCGGTGAAGACGCGCACGAGTGTGCTGAGGAATGAGGCAATCATCGGGCCTGAAGGGCGCGCGCGATTCGGCTAAGCCGACGGATCAATGTCACCGCAGTGCCTGCAATGATGAAGGTGAGGCCGTAGAACAGGATGCTGCGTCGCTCGGTAAGCAGCGACTCCCCCGCGCCGGCCAGGCAGAAGAGCGTGAGAAAAAACATGCGGTGTTGTTTGGCCATCGGCCCGCAGAAGTCCTGGGCGAACCCGAGGCTGCCGCCGAGCACCCGGATGTAGGCGGTGCCCCCGGAGAGAAGTGCGGCCAGCCAGCCGAGCGTTGCGCCATGAATGGCCATTGAGGCGTAACCGGCACCGATGAGAAAGGCGGCGTCTTCCAGGCGATCCGGCACCTCGTTGAAGAGGTCGCCTGTTTTCGATTTCAGGCCGCATTCCACGGCGATGAGTCCGTCGATCATGTTGCACAGCAGACGGAGCTGGATGCCTGCGGCACCTGCAACGAGCAGCAGGGCGCGCGTGGACTCCGTGTGCCTCCCGGCAAGGACCAGCGCGGTTCCTCCCGCGAGCGCGAAGAGGATGCCGGTGATGGACACGCCGTTGGGCGTTGCACCCATTTTGGCCAGCGATCGGGCAAGGGCGCCCGCCCATGCCGCTGAGCGGGTCTTCAGGGGTCGACGATTCATCGCTTCCATCGTCCGAGTGGAGCGATCCCCGTCGTTTGCTTCAAGCCATTACCAGGCAATTGGCATCCTGCCCAAACAGACGATTGACCCGTCGCTCACCCCTGGAGGGGCACGCTTCGTCGTGCCCGGATTGAAGAGTAGCGGGACCTTCCAGGTCCCAAAATTCGAACCGTAAGCAGGATGCTTCCGCTACCTTGCGCAGACCCCCGGGAGGGGCACGCTTCGTCGTGCCCGGTTCGATTCGAAATTCGGTCAGGATCTGTCGCAGGGTCATTGTCGCAAGAAAAACGATTCCGATGAAGGGCAAAATGGCTGGCGTTGGGATGCGCTGGGCGGGCCCGGGCACGACGACGCGTGCCCCTCCACTGAAAAGTTTTGGCGCCGGTCCGCTGGGTTGACTCAGCAAGCCGGTCATGCTTTTTGGGTCCCCAAGCAGAAGGCGTCCCGACGCCGCAAGACA
>CAUJJL010000129.1 GCA_963205455.1 Verrucomicrobiota bacterium | reverse complement strand
GGCTCGACGAGGCGCACAAGGGGGGCGTCCGCCGTTACCTCCTGTCCGACCTGCGGCAGCGCTGATCCAGGCTGGGATTCCCCATCCTCCAACGAGCGGACGACGCGTCCTGAAAACGGGCTCGTGATGGTGACGGTGTCCACCGGGGCTCCGCCCTTGAGTATCGCCTTCGCCGCATCCAACAGGTTCCAGCGTTCAAAACGATCGGTAATCGCGCGGATGGTGCGTTCGTCGCCCAGCTTGACCGCGGCGGCAAGCTCACCCTGGGCTGCAAACGCCTCGGGACTGTAGAGGTCGACAATCGGATCGCCCGCCTCGACGAGCATGCCGAGATGCCGGGCCGCGTGATGCCGTTTCACGACACGACCAGCGACACGCGGGATGACAACCTGGAGCGTGCGCTCGTCGTATCGGACAATGCCATACGCCCTCACCAGACTGCGCGCGGGCCCCTCGGTGACAGTTGAAAGGCGAACATCCATGCGACGCTGCTGTTCGCGTGTGAGTTCCCCGGCGGTGACTTTAGTCAGCGTCATTCCACAAACCGGGCATTTCCCGGGCTTGGTCCCGATGAAGTCCATCATCGGACATGCCCAGCGCTCGCCGACGGCGTTGTCCGCGGAATCGACCTCATCGGCATGCGTACCCACGAAAAGCACGTTGCCTGGAAGCAGCGCGATCAGACCGGCGCCGAGCACGAGTCCTGCAGCGGCAATGATGACGAGGGATGGCGTGCGCATCGAAGGCTATTGCTTGATGACCTCGTTGCGCAGGTAGTACGGACCGTATCGATCCGGATCCGCCTTGAACTTGGGTGGACACATCTTGCAGCCGAATCCGATCTTCTTCCCTTTGTATTCGAGCGTCGGGAGGGTTGGATCGACGTCCATGCCGCAGATCGCGCACACGGTATTGACCGGCTTGTCATCGGGCGCGGCGGTGGCATGAGTCGTGGATGAATGACCGGCGTGCGGGTCACTCGCTTTTTGCTCCGATGCCGACGTCGGAGCCGGACTTGATCCGGGATAAGCCTCTGCAGGCGCAATGGGGTTGTTCACCATGGGAAGGTATTCTCCGCCACCGGCGGCATGGGGCTCGTGTCCCGCATGCGGATTGAATCTCGCGGCGCGAACCACGAGGGCGATCAGCGCGCCGACAACGAATGTGCCGAGAAACAGGAAGGCATTTCGAATCATGATGGATCAGGGTTGTTGAGTGGTGAGTTCGGTCGCCGGGTAGAAACGCCAAAGTTCCGCCCTCGCCGTGCGCACAGCGGTGTCGGCGCGGATGATCTGAATTTCAGCCTCCGTGGTTTTCTCCAGGAGTTCTACCACTTCCAAGACGGTCGAGGCCTGGCCGCTGCCGGTGGATGCGGCGCGAAGCATGCTTTCATATTCTGCCTCCAGACGGTCGACAGTTTCTCGGCTCACGCGATGAGCGATGCCTGCCAGGTGCTCCGCGCGTTGCACACGTCGAAGTGTGGCCTCTATCCGGTGGCGTACTGAATCGGCGTCGGCAAGCGCCGCGGACCGCTCCGCCTCCGCGGCACGGGCGTCGGCGCGCGCGTAGCCGCGACTCCGGAACGGAAGATCAGTCGAAAGCGCCAGTCCAAGCGTATTGTCATTGCCCATGGAACGACGCTCCTGCTCGAAGCGCACTCCCACGGAGGTCATGGGATTCGCAGATGAATGAGCCAACTTCACGCGCGCCTGCGCTTCCGCGCTTCGGGCTGCGGCCAGTCGGATCGCGGCAGCCTCTTCCGGCGAGATTTCTGTGGGGACCGGTGCGGCAAACCCTGGAAGCACCGTCTCCGGCTTCCAGCCCAGACGCCCACGGACATCCGACAACGCATCCGCCGCACCGCGACGCTCCTCCTCTGCCATGAGGCTCATGGAAGCGAGGCGGGCCTGGACCGTCAGCCTCTCAGACAGTCGACCAGATCCCGTCGCAATGCGCGCCTCGACACTGCGGAGGACTGCATTGAGACGTTCGATTTGTTCGTCGAGCAGTTTCACCCGCGCGAGCGCGCCCTCCGCTTCGGCTATCGCGGAAGCAATCTCCGCCGCCAATTCACCCGCCTGCATCGCGTGGTCGGCCTTTGCCATGGAAACGTCGGCTCTCGCACGATCGCGGTCGGCTGACCGTTCGCCACGGCGCGGCAGAGGCTGCATCACGTTCATTTCCCACATCGTCGATCGTTCATTCATGGGTCCGATCATCCTCGAGGCCATGCCTTCGATTTCGATATCCGCGAGCCTTCCGGCGGTGCCCAGCCTCTCTCGTGCGGCATCTGCCCGCAGAAACGAAGCATTAAGCGATGGCGCAGTTGCAATTGCCCGCAGAAACTCCGCCTTGTTCTCGGAAGAGTCTTGCGCTGCGGCGCAGGGGACAATGCACGAGAGAACGAGCATTGTCGGGAAGACCAGGAATCGGAAAATCCTCATTGGATGCAGGACTTGCAATCCGTAGCGGCAGGCGCCGATCTCACCGTCAATGCTTTCCCTGATGGCCGTCAGACGTCGACTTGCCGGTCTTCGTCTTGGCTGCCCTCGCCGCGTCGATCTTTGCCAGATATTTGGCGGGTTCCTTGAGAAAATCCTCTTCGCAGCCTTCGCAGCAAAATACCACGAGCCGGTCGTTCTGACCGTCGGCCCGGTAAATGTATTCGGGAGAGTCACCCATGCTGCCGAGATCCTCGTCTGAAGCGACGCACACCGTGAGCGGATAGGCCTTGCGCTCCTTTGCAGCCCACGCGGCATCCTTTTCGCTGACCTTGATGAGTTTGCCGACGGGTGCGGTCGTTGCATGTGAGGAGGGATTCGACTGCTTTTCAGCCGCCGTCAAGGAGACGGCAATGCCCAGGATTCCCGAGAATGTGAGGACTGTGAGAAGTGACTTCATGGAAGGTGACATGTTCATCGTTCCTTACCCCACATAGGCAAAAAACCCTCGCAATTCTTCCGAGCGTTCCGCCCGTGCCAACGCCGGTTCCATGGAGGAGGTCTTGCAATGCAATTGTCCATGTCGCAACGAAGGAAATGGGTGTCCCACGTATGTGTAAGAAGAAAGAGACTTGGAACGAACGATCCCGTCAGCTACGATGTTGTCACCCTTCCCTGTTAACCAAGGCGCGACATTAAGAGCGTCTCGCATTGAATCCGATGAGAATACAATTCATTCCACTCCGCCTCCTCCTCTGCCTCGTGTGCCTCGCCGTCGGTGTGCGGCTTGCCGCTGCAAAGTCCCCAAACATCCTGTTCATCCTCACGGACGACCAGCGCTGGGATGCGATGAGCATCGCGGGTAACAAGCATCTCATGACGCCCAACATGGACCGGATCGGGCGCGAAGGCGTGTACTTCAAGAACGCCTTTTGCACCACCTCGCTCTGCTCGCCAAGCCGGGCGAGTATCCTAAGCGGCGTCTATGCGCACACTCATGGTGTGACCAATAATTTCACCGAGTACCCAGCCAAATTGAAAAGTTTTCCGCTGGTCCTTCAGTCAGCGGGTTATGACACCGCCTACATCGGCAAGTGGCACATGGGTGAGGACAACGACATGCCCCGTCCGGGCTTCAACTGGTTCGTCACGCACAAGGGTCAGGGCAAGTACTACGACACGGAGTTCTGCTTCAACGGAGTGCGACGCGAAGTTAAAAAGGGATATTACACCCATGTCGTGACCCAACTCGCGGAGGACTGGCTCAATCGGCCCCGGGGGGATCAGCCTTGGTGCCTCATTGTTGGCCACAAGGCCGCACACAGCTTCTATATCGATGAGCCCAAATACGAGAACGCATTCGCCAAGGTGCGGGTGCCCTACCCCGAGACCGCGTTCATGCTCGACGACAAACCCGACTGGATCCGTGAACGCCTCTATACGTGGCACGGGATCTACGGTCCGCTCTTTGACTGGAGAAAAAAATTCCCCGATGATCGCCCGGAGGGCGTGAAGGACTTCGAAGCCATGACCCATGCCTATTGGGGTACGCTGCTGTCGGTGGACGACAGCGTGGGAGAGCTCTATGCATTTCTGAAGAAGCGCGGCGAGCTGGACAACACGATCATCGTCTTCATGGGGGACAACGGACTGCTCAACGGCGAGGATGGCATGGTCGACAAGCGCACCATGCACGAAGCGAGCATCCGTATTCCCTTGCTGGTGCGATATCCGGGTCTCACCCCGGTCAATCATCCCAAAGTGGTGGAGCAGCAGGTGCTCACGATCGATATGGCACCCAGTCTCCTGGAACTATGCGGCATGCCTTCGCTGCCTCATTTCCAAGGCAAGTCCTGGGTGAATCTGGTTGAGCATGGCGATCCCGCCTGGCGCACTTCCTGGTTTTACTACTACAACTATGAGAAACAATTTCCGTACACGCCCAACGTGCGCGGTGTGCGCACAGACAGTTGGAAATACATCCACTATCCTCACGGAGATGGAACTCCCGACACGCACATGGCGGAACTCTACAACATCGAGTTTGATCCAGAAGAACGCCACAATCTCATCGCGAATCCGAAATACGGTCCCGTGGTGGCCGATTTGAAGGCCCTGTTGAGCGAACGCATGCGGGAAACGGGACTCACGGAATTCAATGACCGGATGCCGGTCGACGAAGGCATCAAACAGGAATTGCCCGACGCGAAAATCCGTTAGTCTTGGACCCGCAGACAAGGCCTCATTACAAAGAATGCATTTGGTAAATTGGGCGTTGGCGGCAGATGGCAATGCACGTCGCGATCGCCAAAATGCTTACTGCGACCTTCTCCGATTCACCGACTACGACCGTTTGATTGAATTTCGCGTAACAGTGAGCGAAGGCGGGCTTCAATCAGCGGTTGCGATCCGAGGAGATTCTTCCTTTCCCCAGGGTCGTCGGCGAGATTGTAGAGCTGAGCCGACGGCTTTGTCGGATCAGGGGGCTTGCTGATCCAACGGAAGCCGCCGCCCCCTTGGCCTAGAATCAGCTTCCATGCTCCCTCCCTGATAGCAAACATTCCGCCGGAGGAATCCTGCACGATGCTTTGTCGCGTCGGTTGGACCGATTGACTGCCGAGAAGAGCCGAGAGAAAGCTGAAGCTGTCTTCACCCGCATCGACGGGCAATCGCTTGCCGAGAAGCTCCGCACATGTTGCTATGACGTCAGTCAAAGCGACCAGAGCATTGGATGTGGACCCAGGGCGCACTTTACCCGGCCAACGGACCAACAACGGCACGCGACACCCACCTTCATAGGCTTCGGTTTTCTGTCCGAACCATGGACCGTTCAGCCTGTGCCCGGCGATTTCGGCAATCTTCGAATCCTTGTAATCCGTCACGCCGCCATTATCGCTGGCGAACAAGACGAGCGTGTTCTCCGTGAGACCATGACCTTTCAGTGCCTTGAGGATCTCTCCCACCGACCAATCGAGCTCATTGATCATGTCGCCATAAGCGCCGATTTCGCTCGTGCCCTTGAAACGTCCATTGGGTCGGTAAGGTCCATGGGGATTCCGATGGGCAACGTAGAGGAGGAAAGGCTCGCGCGATTGTTGGTCGATCCACTCCACAGCCTTCTCCGTCAACTTCACCCCAAGATCCTCGTGCTGATACTTGGCCGCAGTACCACCGGTGAAAGTATGGGCCGGCGTGCCTAACCTTTGCCGGTACGAGGTACGGTTCCATTTTGGATCCAGGACGATCCTGATGGGATCGCTAGGATCGAGGCCGACAATACGGTGATTCTCGATGTAGACATGGGGAAATTGCCCGACGTGAGGGACTCCAAAAAAGTAGTCAAAGCCGACTTCCAGAGGACCTGGCTTAAGATCGAGATTGTAATCGGGGCCATTCTTGTCGTCCCAGCCTGGTGCGCCGGGGGCGCCGAAACCTAGGTGCCACTTGCCAATGATGGCCGTGTGGTAACCTACGGAATGGAAAAGCTTCGGAAGGGTCAATCGACTCGTTTCGATGAGAAGTGGGTCATCGGACCAAACCGTCCCTGATCCGTTCCACGTGCGCCAGGCATACCGTCCGGTCAGCAAGCCGTATCGCGAAGGCGTGCAAACAGAGTGTGGCGAATGCGCATCAGTGAAGCGCATGCCCTCCGCTGCCAGGCGATCGATATTCGGCGTCTTTATCCGGGTCGCACCGTAAGCGCTCAGATCGCCGTAACCGAGATCATCGGCGAGGATGATTACAATATTCGGCAGCGACGCCGGGATTTGAGCGCAGACTGTTTCCAGGAAACAAATGATCAGAGCCGTGAGAATGGTACGCGCAAATATCACAGTATTGGGCCGTTGCTTGGTCGAATGGGGGTGAATCGATGAGATTTCAGAAGCTTGATCATTGTCCGCTTCCTGGATCCGTCAGGACAATACACACCCGTGCAATGTCAAAATGGAGATTGCAGCGTGCGGCGCGATTCCGTGTTCGTTTCGATCTCAGCACGCGAAAGCAATGCCGGCTTCATTTTCCGGGCGGCATAAAGTGGCGCCTGATCATTGTAGTGCCTCGAAGCGGGATCGTTGCTGTTTCCCAGCGGCAATACGGTACCTGCAGAGACCTTGCCGTCGAGATAGGAGACTGACTGGAGCCACGATGAACCGCTGTCAGCGGGATACTGGCCATTCTGAATCGTCTTCGCACCCACCATGAAGAGAGTGCTGAAGGGATCCTTGCCTCGCTCCGATCCTGCACCCGGGACGGGAACCTCGAGATCGCCTCGATGGATCACATGGAGCTGCCCCCAAGTAATGGATCCACTGCCCCAACGTTTGTTCAGCAGATCGAGTCCGGCGTCAAAAAGGGCCATCAGGCTCTTGGGCGACTGCTTTTCCAACTGACGCAATGAAAGCCCTTCCTCCTCCGCGGCCTGCAGGAAGCCAGCGAGAATCGGCAGGGCCTGATTTTCAATCGTGGCATAGCCATCCCACTCCCTCAGGACCCGCAGCGCTGCCGCACGCCTCCCGCCGCCACTGCCTTTCCCATCATCCACGGCAGCGGCAGCACCGAGAATGCGTTTGACGAGCGGTTCCGCGGTGAGCGTCTTGATGTCAAAGGTGATGGACGAAATGCTTGCCTGGTCATGTTTTGCCCGAGCCTCGATCAGACCAATGGCCCGATAGGCGCGGGTATCCGTCGCAAGTTTTGTGCTCTGACTTCCATAGCTCCGCGGGAACTTTCCGGGTTTCAGGTCGCCTCCCCGCGTCACCGTGAAAGCGTTGTTGTTGCAATTCACGATATATCCTCCGGCAGGATTCACGACATGGGGAAGCTTCCGCCAGGAAAGTGCCGCACCCCATTCGGTTTTTGCAGAAGAGCCGTCCACCGGAGCATTCCATGCAATCGAATCGTCGCGCTCCCGAGCTGCGCAGAGGTAGTAGTAGCCGATGTTGCCCGCCCTGTCGGCCGCGACGCAATTCCACTTGTAGCCATGCGCGCGATCAAGCGCGCCCTCGAATTCCTTGAGCGACTTCGCGCCCATGGTGTTCACCCAGTCAAGCACTTCGGACTGCGATTCAAAGGCGGCCAGCCGCACGGCAAATGCCTCGTTGGCCTTGCGATCCTCCTGCATGATTGGTCCGTGGTGACTGAATCGCACCACACGCTCGACACGCTGAATCGCTCCATCCTCCCCGCGAACCTCAACCACGAAGGTCTTGCTTCGCAGATCCCTCCACTTGCTCTCGTAGAGGTATTGACCCGGATTCGCAGGATTCAATTTCAGCCGATAGACGTCAGCGATGTCCGCACCGTTGTTCGTAAACCCCCAGGCAAGATCAGCGGTGAATCCTATGGCTATCCCGGGAGATCCGGCAAAGGATGCTCCGTAAATCCATCGGTCGCCGACTATCAGGTGAGCCTCATGCCATTTTGTCGCCCCGTCCCAGGGGAGATGCGGATCCGACATCAACCGAGTCGAACCATCCGACGTACGGCTCGGACGCAGCGCCCAGATGTTTGAGGCGCCATTCCGGTCGAGAGCCATCGCAAGGTCGCGCTCGCGACGCGAGGAGGCCTTTCCGGAAAGATCATCTTTCGCGACGCCCAGGGACTGCTGAAGCTGACGAAGTTTTGTGACCGCAATCACATCCACTCCCGAGACCCCCGTCAGCCATGACGGACGCTTTTCAGGATGTTCGGACAGGTACAGATCGATCCCCTTCGCATAGGCATCGACGAGCTTTCGGTCGCCTGCGTTCAACACCTCATAATTGTGATGAGCCACTTCCCGGAGTCCAAAGATGCGCACGGAGAAGTCCGCCTCAATCGAACCGCGCCGTGTGTCGCCACCGTGCAGGGCACTTTCTCCTCTCGACGCGTACAAGCCGGAAAGCACGACCGGCAGATTGTCCTCCGCATGGCAATACCCCTGTCCAAAGAGAGCATCAGCAAGAGTCGCGCCGTGGATGTGGGGCACACCAAAATTGTCGCGAACGATTTCCACGGGCGCGGCACCCGCGACAAGCGCGCACGCAATTTTTGCGGCGCCGATTGAACGAACAAGGCACATGGCATTCATGATTGATCGGGGGAATTGAATCTCAGGAATCAAATTTTCAGAAAGATCTTTCGTTTGTACATCCACCAGCAGATCGCCCACAGCACGAGCAGCGTGAGCGTCTTGAAATAGATGATGGCGTAGTCGCCCTTGATCGCGAAACCGAGATGAGACCGGAGCTTTTCCATCACCCATTCGCGAAGGAAGATTTCCATCAGGTAGGCAGCGATCGAATTCACGCCCACAACCACCAATGGAGACGCCCATTTTTTCCATCCGCGCATTTCCACGAGGTAGTAGAAACCCGCGAGCAGGAAGACAACGATACCGCCGCTGGAAAAGGCCCATGAGGGTGTCCAGATCCGCTTGACCACCGGGCACACCGTAACTCCCGCAAGGCAGCCGATCACGGTGCACGTCAGAGCGGTCAACAGCATCCAAAGCAGTTTGCCCCGAGGCGAACCGACGCCTCTCAACCGCGCACCCGACATCAATCCCAGAGTCATCGTGATGAGCGACGGCACAAAATTAAGAGTGACGTAGCCGCCGGGATTGAAATCGAAGGGTTTCTCCCTGGGGAATAGATTCAGAAACCAGCGGTCAAAGTCTGCCCCGACATTGGTCCCCATGTTCCAGTGCGCAAAGAAACCGGGGAGTGTCACGGCATCCAACATGCCCGGCCGCACGCCGACCTGTGCATAGTCGAAATTCGCCGTCGGCAGCGGATAGGTCGCAAACAGCATCCAGTAAACAATTGCGATCACTCCCGCCGCCAGCCATTGGTTCCTCTCGCGGGTCAATGAAAGCAGGTAAAGAAACGGGTACCCAAGAGCGATCTGGGAAAGGACATTCGTGAACAGGAACGTGGTCCGTTCTGCCCCTGGTCTCGTCACGATCATCAGGCCGATCAGCAGCAGTACAAAGGTCCTCCACAGGACGTGACGAAACTGGCGGCCTAGGTCCTCGCCTGCCTCCCTCCGTTTCCCGTAGCTGAAGGGCATTGCGACACCCACCATGAACATGAATGCGGGCTGGATCATGTCCCACGCACCGCCGCCGAGCCATTTTGCATGGTCCGTATGACCGGCCAGGAACTGCCATGCCCCCGAGTCGGGAAACAGGCGCGCAACTTCCCTGAATCCCAATCCCGCCGACATCAGGAAAAGCATGATCGCGCCGCGAAAGGCGTCGAGAGAGAGAAGTCGCCCGGAGAGTCGCTCGGGCGCGGCCAAGGGCGCAACCGTCTGGTCAGGCGTCATGGGTTTTCCGTTGCACTGGAAACAGTCTCGTTCCTGCGGAATGCCAGCATGCTTTCTCCAAGATTGCACTCAGGAACGGTGAGAAATCGTGGCGGATCACAGGGAGAGGGGTAACTGAAAGAATCATGACGCGGCACCCGGATTGAAGGTTACGTCCCAGACCTGACAGCTTTCGACGTACAATTCGTTCGAAGGGTCGCCCCCCCGATCCCGCCACTTTCCCGCTTGCCCGGGGCAAGCGCTGCGCATGCTTCCCGGATCCCGTTGTATCAACCAATCCGTGAACTTTCCCTCATGTCAACCGCCCAATCCTGCCCAATCGTGAACGAGCCTGTGCCGTCGCTCCCGCGCTGGGGCGACGTCGAACTCCAGAGACTGACCGCCATGGTGCATCAGAAATCCCTGTTCTACTGGAACGCCCCACAAAATGCCGCGCTCCAGGAGGAGTTCAGGAAGCACTATCCGCTCAAGCATCTTTTCGCAACTTCCTCCGGCAGCGCGGCGCTCCATGTGGCCATCGCGTCTCTCCGTCTCAAGCCCGGCGACGAGGTGATTGTTTCCCCCCTCACCGATATGGGATCACTCATCGGCATCCTTTTCCAGCAGGGTGTACCTGTCTTCACCGACATCGATCCGCAGACCTTCAATAGCGATCCTGAAGGGGTTCTTCGCGCCATCACACCCCGGACCAGGGCCATCATGGCAGTGCATCTCGCTGGAAACCCCTGCGACATGTCCGCCCTCAATACCATCGCAAGGGAACACGGACTTGCCGTCGTCGAGGACTGCGCGCAATCCTGGGGCGCTCGGCACCAAGGAACCCCAGTCGGCCTCCTGGGCGACATCAGTTGCTACTCCTTCAACGATTTCAAACACCTGTCCTGCGGCGACGGCGGTATCGTCGGCACGAACCGGGATGATCTGGGAAACGGCCTCTCAAAATGGGGGGACAAGTGCTACGATCGCACCACCTCGACCCGCGATCCCGAGGATCTCGCCGCAAACTATCGCATGGGCGAGCCCCTCGCGGCCGTCGCGGCGGCGCAGCTCACACGCCTCGACTCAATCGTCGCCCGCCGGGTGCGCAACGGCACGCGCCTGACCAAACAACTCGGCGACATCCCTGGACTCCATCCGCCTCGCACACGCTCGGGTGATACCCACAGCTATTGGTTTTATCTGTTTCGGCTTGAACTCTCCGCGTTCCGCACAAGCCGCGAGGAATTCGCAGAAGCCCTCCGACAGCAAGGAGTCGCCGCCAATCCCGGTTATCTCCCCATGCCGGTTTATCGGTACAAGGTTTTCCGACACCACAACTTCTTCGGCGGAACGTGGCCGGCGCGAGATCTCGGAGCGACGACGATGGACTACACCAAGGTTCGCTGCCCCGTGGCCGAGGAGATTCTCAGCGACTGCATCACGCTGCCGATCAACGAGGCGATGACAGACGCCTACATTGACAAGGTGGCCCGCGCGGTCCGACACGTCGCCGACGCCTGCAGACGAACATAGCCAGGTCTGATCATCTCCGCCGCTGCCACGGCATCGCTGCTCGCGTCCGTAGACCGATCGGCTTGTGGGATAACTGTTTCCCGACAGTCGTATCAGGTCCGCGAGACCACAGGAGCAAGCGCAGCTTGCACGTCCCGACCGGAAGGCTGCTGGTAGATCCGGAGATCGAACTCTTCGATGACGGCGGTGAGATGGTCAAAGATATCGGCCTGGATTGCCTCGTGAACCGCCCAGCGGGTGTCGTTGGTGAAGACATAAATTTCGAGCGGTAGCCCGTGCTCAGTCGGCGACAGCTGACGTATGAGAAAGGTCATTTCCTGGTGGATCCCGGGATGTGCGCGCAGGTA